>JARRLM010000008.1:0-15847 GCA_037386985.1 Acidobacteriota bacterium
GTCTACTCTATTGACGTTGATTGCCGTTCCTGTTGTTTACTCTCTCCTTGATGACCTGTTCGGTAAAGGGAACCGAAAAAGTGAAGCGTAAGTCTGTATTCATAAGAGACATAGCCTTGCACCTTACCGAAGGAACGTTTATAGTTTTCCTCTCATGTATCCTAAATTACTGACAACGCCGTATTTTACCCTGCACACCTTCGGTGTGATTCTGGCTGCTGCATTTCTCTGCGCTCTTTTATGGCTATTCCGCGGAGCACGTCGTGAGGGAGTGGATCGGGAAATGGTAGCAGGCCTAGGTCTGTGGATCATAATCGGTGCGATCATTGGAGCCAAAGCTTTGATGATCCTCCGGTCATTGCCCTATTACCTGGATCACTTTTCAGAATTTTGGTCGTTTGAAACACTTCAAAGCGGTGGCGATTTTTATGGTGGATTCATCGGCGCGCTGGCCGCGTCACTGATATATTTCGCAAGGCACCGGAGTCTGTCGCGCTGGCAGATTGCAGACCTCTGCGGGCCGGCGATTGCTCTTGGACAGGCGATTGGGAGAATAGGTTGCTTCATGGCCGGATGCGACTACGGTTGTCCGACATCAGTACCGTGGAGTGTGACTTTTACCGATCCAGCTGCTGCAGGTATAGTCGGGACTCCGCTTGGAGTACCGCTGCATCCGGTCCAGATTTACGAATCCTTGCTATGCCTGACATTATTCATTTTTCTAGTTTGGCTGTCACGCCATCGACGTTTCGATGGACAGGTCATTCTGGCGTACTCGATGCTCTACGCCGCCCTCCGTTTCTTCCTTGAGTACTTTCGGGGGGACGCAGATCGAGGGTTTGTTTTTAACGGGCTGTTCTCCACATCCCAGTTTGTGGCATTGATTGTAGTCATAATCGGATTGCCGGTTTATGTCTCACGCATGAAAGCTTCCCGTAGGGACCAGCCAAAAGATTAGCGCTTCTATAATCTTTAATTTTCAATCTTCAATCTTTAATATTGAATTGTATAAAAGAGAGGAGGGACGTATGAGCGTGAAAAAAATCGGTGTTCTGCTGTCCGGTTGCGGTGTCAAGGATGGAAGTGAAATTCATGAAGCTACGCTGACTTTATATTTTTTAAGCAAACATGGAGCGGAATATATCTGCATGGCTCCTAAAAAGGACCAGTTCGATGTGGTCAACCATGTGACCGAAGAGGCGACAGGAGAAACGCGCAATGTTTTACTTGAATCTGCCCGCATCGCTCGCGGAAATATCCGTGATGTCAGTACAGTGACTGCAGATGAGATGGATGCGATTATCATTCCCGGGGGATTCGGCGCCGCAAAAAACCTGTGTACCTTCGCAAAGGACGGTTCTGAATGCAGTGCCGACCCGGGTGTGTCAAAACTCCTGCTGGACCTGTATGCCGGTCAAAGGCCGATCGGGGCTTTATGCATCGCGCCGGCGCTTTTGGCAAAAATCTTCGGAAAATCTCATTCCGTTGAACTGACGATCGGTTCGGATCCGGGCACAGCTTCGGCTTTGGAACGGATGGGCGCGAAACATACGGAAACGGCAGTGGATGGAATCGTAGTGGACGCCCAAAACCGGATCGTTACCACACCCTGCTACATGTTGGCTCAGAGCATCAGAGAAGTAGGCGAGGGTGTTGAGAAACTTGTAGTTGAGATTTTAAACATGGTGGATTGATTTTTCATTTCGGAATCTAAGAGATGCAACCTCAGTTTTCGGAAATGCAATCGTATAGGCTTTTCGAAATAAATCTTCAGGAAGTGGATCGGTTGGGAAACCAGCGATCTGCAAATGCTGTCGCTGATACCGGTGCAATTGAGATCCCCTAAAATAAATTGTACAGGGAAAGCATATTAGAGGGTCGCTAGTACAGGATTGTCTATCAATTCTCCGATACTTTTCAGAATGCAATCTGCGGAACGGAGATGTTCGCGTTCAAGGGTGGTTTCGATTGCTATACAGTACATACCAGCTGCTTTGGCCGCTTCAATGCCAAGGGGTGCATTCTCTACCACAACACACTCCCCCGGTTTCAGTTCGAGACGTTGGGCGGCCATAAGGTAAGACTCCGGATAGGGTTTGGCCCGACTCACTTCATCGCCCGTCAAGATTAGGTCGAAACACGACTGCTGTTCACCATTCAGGGCGTATTGCATATTCTTAAGAGCAGATCCTGTGACCAGAGCCACCTTGAATCCGCGTTGTTTCAGCGCGTGGATCACTTCAAATCCTCAGGTATATGGATGCACGCTTCCTGCATAAGAATCGGAAGGATCTCTTTGGATTTCCGGCCCTCATGCAACAGAACGGTCCGTTCGCGTATCGACCCGCCCTGTTTCTCAAACATATGTTTCCAGGCCAGGAAGTGATAGTGCAGCGTATCGACAAGAATCCCGTCCAGATCAAATAGCACGCCTCGAATCATACATCGCTCTTATTGTTCGGAATTCATAATTTGATGGGCTTCGACCAGCTCAGGCATATCGGGATCGGCATCCTGCCAGTCGGCAAGAACTTTTTTCATTTCCTGCCGGGCTTCTTCAGCCATGCCATTGGATTGCAGAAGCCGGGACAAATGAAAGCGTGCCAGAGTGTAATTCTCGTTGTATTCCAGTGCTTCCGTATAGGACCCTTCCGCCTTTTCCAACTCATTGACTTCCTCGTATACCTGCCCGATGGCGTCAAAGAAGAACGCAAAATCGTATACTGTACCCCAATACCCGAGTTTTTCACTGATCCATCTCAGATCTTCGATTTTGTCCAGTGCCCCCTCGATGTCGCCCTCACGGGCGAGTATTCTGGCGGAGAGGTGCTTAAAGTATTTGTATGCCGGCTTGTAATTTTCCACGGGTTTTATGGAGTTGTTGGTGAGGATCTCGCCCAATCGTTCCAGCGACCGTCGGGCTTCGGTGAGGTTGTTGCGCTCAATGTCGATATTGCCGGCGACCCAGAGCAGCTCGTCCAGGGGCGAATCGCTTTGAAGGATTCCCAGAAGTTTCAATCCCTGATCGCACATTTTTCTCCCTTGTCCCAAATCCCCTTTCCTGTAATACAGAAATCCCAGTGCCGCGTAACATTGCGCCTTCCGTGAGACGTCATCCGTTTTTCCCAGCAGGGTCTTCAGGGTGCTTTCCGCGTCTTTGTACCGGCCCTGTAGAATATTTATGAATGCCAGGTTTCGGCTGGAATAATACTGCTCGGGATCGAGTTGGATTGCCGTCTGTTTCATTTTAATTGCATCAGCGTATTCTCCCGCATGCATGTAGATGTCGCCGAGGCTGTCGAAGGCATTGGGGGTGGAGTCCAAATCCAGATAACGCTTGCAAGCGTTTAGGGCCTGGTCATGCTGTCCTTCCCATGCGTAACAGTAGGCCAGGTGGTTGTAGGCCCGCGGGAACTGTTCCTCCAGGTTCAATGCATCCAGGTATTGCGGGATGGCTTTTTCCACATCTGCATTGTGGAAGTAGCATTCCGCAAGTTCGTAGTAATTTTCCTTCTTGTAGGGTTGAAGCCCGATAAGCTTCAGGAGATAATCCTTTTCATCATTGATCTTTCCGAGCACACGAGCGCGCAGGGCATCCACTCGAAGCTGGTCTATTTGGGTGAGCGATGTTGTTTTTTGCTGTGCTTTAGAGATTTCAGAGAATGCTGCTTCCAATTTGGTCTGCCAGATGAGTACTTCTCCAAGCATAAGATGCGCAAGAGCAAAATCGGGATCATAATCGAGGGCATCTCTAAGGGCCCTTTCCGCGGCAGATTCGTTGAGTTTTTGCCACCACGTTGCGCCGTTGTAATAGGATAATAAAGAATCCCAGTTGGACGTGAGCAACTGCTCTGCGGTCTGGTAGGACTGGCTGCCGTTGAGAGCATGTACCTTAAAATCAGGATTATAAAGCTGCAGAATATCCAGGACCAGTTTATCGATACCCGTATCCAACAGTTCGTCTATGCCTCGGAAGTAGTCGACACGTTCATCATCCTTTCCGCGCACGCTCCATTTCAGTCTTACCTGCAGGCGTCCCAGTGAGTCCTGCAATTCCGCGGAGACATTTATGGCGGGTTCACGGGCCTTCTTCCGCAGACTAAATGTATCGAGCACTCCCAAGATCCCGGAACTTTTGGGTGCCTGTTCCTCCATTTCGTTCTCCCCCAGCTTCAGCAGGTAATTGAACTCCTTGGGATCCACCACCGTGATTTCAGAGAACTGGGACAATGTTCTTTTCAATACAAATCCAACCAGTTGTGGGTCTACCGATCTGGAGTCGCCTTCGAAATTCGCGAGCTCAATACAGGGAACGTAGATCGGGCGGTTCAGACTGTGAATGAGGAATCCGGCAAGCACTGCAAGGATCGCGCACGCGGCTGTGATGGCTACCTTCGGTTTTCTAAAGACATGTAAAAAGCTAAGGTTCGGTCGCCATCTGGAAACGATATTCGAATTGGCCGTATCCAGGTACATGGCTGTAGTTTCAGGTTGCCAGGAACCGGAAGTACTTTTGCTGTCGGTGATTCCTGAAATAGACCGCTGAAGTTCCATATCCCTTCTTAGGCGTTTCAAATCCGCACGCAGGTCCGAGGCGGTCTGGTAACGAAGGTCTTTGTCCTTTTCCATCAGCTTCGAGACCAGATCCTCCAGCTTCGGGGGGATCTCCTGGTTCTTCTGTCTGGTAGGCGGGGGATTTTTGGTCAAAATTTCCTGGAACAGGGCT
This sequence comes from Acidobacteriota bacterium, assembly GCA_037386985.1. Classification (GTDB taxonomy): domain Bacteria; phylum Acidobacteriota; class UBA6911; order UBA6911; family UBA6911; genus UBA6911. The sequence continues at coordinate 4,727 of JARRLM010000008.1, forward strand.
GAGGGATGCGCTCCCCTGAATGCGGGGCTACCTGTTGAAAGTTCGTATAGAACGGCCCCCAGGGAGAAAAGATCCGTACGGGCATCCAATTCCTCTCCCAGTGCCTGTTCGGGAGACATATAGGGCAGTGTGCCTATAATTATGTGTGGAGCGGTGGAATATTCCTCCGTTATTTCGGTAGAATGGATATCCTTTGGGGCGAGAGGGGATTCAACCTGGCCTGCTGTTGATGGAACCAGTTTTGCAAGGCCAAAATCGAGAATCTTCACATGTCCTCGTTGAGACACGAAAATATTGGCGGGCTTGATGTCGCGATGAATAATGCCTTTTGCGTGTGCCGCCTCGAGGGCTTCCGCAATCTGGAGTGCAATGTGGATTATTTGATCTACCGGCAGCGGTCTGCCCTGAATCATATGGCGCAGAGTCGTTCCTTCCAGGAGTTCCATGGCGATATAGTGCTTATTCTCATGTTCACCGATTTCATAGATCGTGCATATGTTGGGGTGGTTCAACGAGGATGCGGCTTGAGCTTCCCTTTGAAATCTCTGGAGATAGGAAGTATTGGCGGCAAATTGCTCGGATAGAAGTTTTATAGCTAATTCGCGCCTGAGCTTGTTGTCCCGCGCGCGGTATACGACTCCCATCCCGCCTGAACCCAGCTCATCCAGAATCTGGTAATGTGCAATTTTCGCTATGGTCATTCGGGAGTTCCCTTTCCGGGCCAGTATTTTAGCGCAATTTAAAACATTATAGGAAGAAACCTGTCCATTTCATTTAAATTTTCGGGATTTCTGAAAAGATCGTTGTATTTTAAAGAGAAATTTGAATGGATATATGGGATGGACATGGTTTAAATTTAAATTAGACAAATTTCACAACCCACAGCTGCTAGGTGAAAAAGAGGTCGGAATGGATTCTTTAATCCCCATTACAATCGCTCTCTGCTTCGGCTTTCTGGGGTACCTCGTTCATGCGATTTGTTTCAGCAATTCGAAAACAGTTGAAAGCCTGATGAAAAGAAATTCGGCACTCAGGGGCGATTTAAGGGAAAAAGGAAAAGCATTGCGAAGTGCACGGGAGGAAATTGATCGGTCCGATGAGCGAATCCGTTTGATGGAAGATCAATTGCAGCAGAGAAATGAAGAACTCAACGAAATTTACCATGAAGCTTTACACAGGGATGAAAAGATCGACCTGATTGAAAAGACGGTTAGAGAGTTGCTTCCTCTTCTTTCGAAGACGGATGGTCCATACAACGATTCAGCGCCCTATACAAACCAGGATACATGCGAAAGCAGGGAAGAGGCACGCCGGAGGCAGAATCTGAGGTCTATCCTGAGTGTGCTTGATTCAACGGACCGGTAGAGGTGAACACAAGGTTCACTCCCGCAATGTTCATTTAAATTGGATAACGCGCTTTTATTGTACACCATGCTTCGCCCTTCGGGCCTAAAGAGGTTTATAAGGGTAAAATCATGTGTTGAAAAGATTTGTAGCTGGCGTGGCGGCGCCAGGCGACTTGTCGGGCGTAGCCGGAAGCGAAGCCTGAAACCCGAAGGGTGAAGCCTGGTGGGCGCCACAGGACTCGAACCTGTGACCCCTGCGGTGTGATCGCAGTGCTCTACCAGCTGAGCTAGGCGCCCGACGCAATGTTTTTAACATTCCGTATAGATTCATACAAGTAAATTGTTTTATCAAAAATGTTTATGCGATGATTTATTCACTTCCACACACACCGGAACGGATCGGATTTGGATGCTACGCCAGGAAACTCACGGATTTTCTTTGCCGGTGTTATGAGATTCAACTCTAATATTCCCCCTCTATTCACCCAACCTGTCGAAGATTGTTGATCATAAAGCATTCAGCCCGAGTCGCCGATAACTTGAATAAGCATGAGTATATTGAATTTTGATTTCTTTAACAGGATGAGTACGAGAGATGGTGCAAGAATCAACGCCTGATAAATACATGGAAGAACTGTTCGATAAAGCTGTTCAGGAACGTGGGGATATTACGCCTGTAACCGATGCTTTTACCCCCTGCAATGCCGCAGCATACATCCCGACATTGACTTTTTTATCGGGGCCATATTCAGGCAGGGAAATCCCTATTTTACATCAACAGATCACAATAGGGCGCGGATATGACTGCGATATCATTGTTGTAGATCCGACTGTTTCTCGACGTCATATCCAGATCAATTCCAGTAAAGTCGTTAAGAAAAGGGAAGGCGTAAAATATAAAGTATTACTTAAAGATCTTGGCAGTAAAAATGGAACATTAATAAATTATTCTTCTAAGAAAAAGGCAGTTCTGCAACCTGGAGATAAAATAATTATGGGTCGGATTGTTCTGCGGTTTGAGTATAAAGATCCATCCGGGCAGAATTCCATCGATCAAATTTCCCGACGTTCCGTCATGAACGACCTCACCTCTCTGTCTAATCAAGCAGGATTTCCAGAAAATAAATAGTCAGTTCAAGGGGTAGCTCTAAGTGTAACCTATGTCTCCGGCATAGACCAGCGAGCTTCCAGACACATAGGGTACACATTTCAGGATTCGGGGAGGGATCCAAATAGAATGGAAAGGGTGTGGTCAGATGAGGAGATGAGCCCGGCGTCGCCCGTAACAGGTCAATCTTGTTTTCGATGCTTTGCCTGATTATTAAATACAGGCGGCTGGGAAAGAAACGGAGGCTATGCCGGGCAGGCTTCACCCTTCGGGACCTGAAGCTTTTATTAGGGGGACATCATGTTTTGGGATGATTTGTGATTGATGGGGCGGCGCCAGGCGACTTGTCGGGCGTAGCCGGAGGCGAAGCCTGAAGCCCGAGGGGGAAGCCTGGTGGACGGTATGGGGATCGAACCCACGACCTCCGCATTGCGAACGCGGCGCTCTCCCATCTGAGCTAACCGCCCACGGGTACTTCAAACAAGCAGAATTATCCCTGATAGTGAAATAGCTGTCAATTAATTCAATTCGCGACAGGTCGCCAGTTGCATTTGCCGACCTTGTACAATCTAATAAATACAGTGAATATCGGAAAGTATGAAATATTGTTGAAAATTTGACGAGGATTTTTCCAATTTAATATTCCATTCATGATAAACTAAGCAGCTCTGGGTGCAGTTAAATTCAATAATAATTTCACCGAGGATGACACGATTGCCTGCGAAGAGGAAGATTCCCAATAAAACAGCTGAACTTATAGATGGTTCCCTGGAAGCGATTATCGATCAGTGGTATCTCAGCGTTAGTGATTATTACATCACTGCAGAGAAAAAGGCGGAAAATCCCGATATCAGTGTTCCCGAAGAACTAAAACGATTTCACGATGAAACGGGCCACAGAATAAAATTCAACAAGGGCGACCTCGACTTTACATATGGATTGAGTTTCACGTCGGAAACAGAGGATTGTGTTTTAGAAGTCAGTGTGAACAACAAGGTTCCTAATTTCAATTACCAAGAACTCACACAGAAACTGGCTGCCTATTACCAATCCGCCAAAGATAAGCCGATTGATGGATTCAAGAAATTAAAAAAAGCTCGCAATTGTGAAGTATTCGAGCTTAAGGAAGACCTGCAGGATTGCATTCAGGTCGAGGAACGTGAAGGCAAGGCGGATATAATACGCCTGTCGTTCGGTGTTCAGGACGGATACCTGGAAGAACTTGTAGCCGACCCGCCCAATTTTATGGAGCTTATACACCAATATTGTGTAGCCCCGCTCAGGCGGATTTATGCCGAGGTTTTCCGGAAAAAGCGAAGTAAATAACCGACACCAGGCCTAAACAGAGTACCCTAATCAAAATCGGCCATATACCTGCTTACAAAACAGATAAGCTGGTCGTATGCAATAAACACGCATCTCTTAAAAATTCCTACTGCAGCAGCGAATCAAACGAGGCGGCCTATACGCATGCGCCTGCAGTGATCCCGAAGTATGCGATACATATATTATAATCATGGCGTCGGGAACGACGCTTACTTAATATCCTGTGAGAAATGTGGACTTAGAGTAACGGAAAATCTATTTCACATTTGGAAGGGCGGGATCCAGCTGAATTGTAAAGGGCCCGATGGCCTTGGCAGTTCCCTCTTCCGTAAGCTTAAGGTCGGGTATATGCAGTGTGCTCCCGATAAAGAGACTTCTTTTATTCTTCTCAGAGAAGAAGAACAGGAAGCCGTCATGAACCATTCCTGGATCTATGAGACTGTTGGTCAATTCCTTTCCGTTAAAATCGGATAAAGGTACTGCAACTTTGTCGGATAGAGTATCGCCGGCTTTCAACCGTGAAAGGGAATCGACATATTTGTTTCCGATAATATCTTCCAACACTATTGTGCCCGGCGTTGAGTAAAGCCGGTTGCCGAGACGGGTTTCGAGCTGGATATATAGAGTTTGAATTTTCAGATAGTAGGGAGTGGAATTCTTTATGATGATATGTACGGGGAAATAGCCGCGCGAATTCAGGTCAGGTACGTCGAACGCGGTAAATGATTTTTCATCGTTCGGATAAGGATCCGCGGCAATAGTGATATCGTCGACCGTAGTTCGGGCCGGATAGGATTCGATCGGCAATACTTCGACCGTCTTAATCTTGTAATCGGATGCAAATAAAATCGTGATCAAAAATATTGGAAGCAATATTTTGAGCAGTTTCATAACAGCTGCATAATAGCATAAAATGAATTTTGCCGTCGTGCAGAATAAAGCATTAAACTGGATATCTTTAAGGGACGCTTTCACAAAGATTCTATCGCATTTACACATGCACCCCCTCTAGCAGGCCTGTTGTACTTTTACCACGGGCTGTTAGGTCCGATTACACTCAGAATAGTAATAACAACCGAATTCAGAAAGTCTGAAAATAACTCCATTTAAAATATTTATATCGAAACAATTTGTTCGAACATTGACAATGACCAGCTCAGATTCTATATAGAATTGGCACTAAAGTGTGGTGTTCGGGATTATAGCAATAATGACAAACTTGAAAAACTTGGTTCGAATCCTGAAGGAGGAATGAAATGAGTAAGATAATCGGAATTGACCTTGGTACAACAAACTCTGTTGTTGCTGTTATGGAGGGAGGAGAACCGAAGGTAATCACCAATCCCGAGGGGAGTAGGCTTACTCCTTCTGTCGTTGCAATTGGAAAAAATGATGAACGATTTGTAGGTCAGGTGGCAAAAAGACAGGCGGTTACCAATCCTGAAAATACAATTTTTTCCATCAAGAGATTCATGGGTCGGAAATCATCTGAGGTTGATGAAGAGGTGAAACTGGTTCCGTATAAAGTGGAATCCGGCCCGAACGGCGATGCTCTGGTCAAGATGGGAGAAAAAATGTATCGTCCGCCGGAAATATCGGCAATGGTGCTGCAGAAAATGCGTCAGGCGGCTGAAGAATACCTGGGCGAAAAGGTTGAAAAAGCCGTTATTACGGTTCCGGCATATTTTAACGACAGCCAGCGCCAGGCTACCAAGGATGCAGGGAAAATAGCCGGGATGGAGGTCGTTCGAATCGTGAATGAGCCGACGGCTGCGGCTCTGGCCTATGGTCTGGACAAGAAAAAAGATGAAACCATTGCCGTTTTTGATTTTGGAGGCGGCACCTTTGATATCTCAATCCTTGAAGTGGGTGAAGGTGTGGTTGAAGTAAAATCGACGAATGGGGACACCCATTTGGGTGGAGATAACATCGATCAGCGCTTGATGGATTGGATCATCGAAGAGTTTAAGAAGGACCAGGGGATAGACCTGTCCAAGGATAAAATGGCGCTGCAAAGACTCAGGGAAGCCGCTGAAAAAGCGAAGATGGAACTGTCCAGCGTAATGGAAACGGAAGTGAGTCTGCCTTTTATAACAGCGGATGCGACAGGTCCCAAACATCTGAGCATGAAGCTGACCCGCTCAAAATTCGAACAGATGGTTGAAGATATTCTGCAGCGAACCATACCTCCTGTGAAACTGGCGCTTGCAGACGCCGGTCTTAAACCAGGCGATATTGATGAGGTCGTCCTGGTCGGCGGATCCACACGGATTCCAAGAGTACAGGGACTGGTTAAGGAATATTTCGGTAAAGATCCCCATAAAGGCGTAAACCCGGACGAGGTTGTTGCCGTTGGAGCTGCCATACAGGCAGGTGTTCTGGCCGGTGATGTTAAAGACTTACTTCTGCTCGATGTAACACCGCTGTCATTAGGAATAGAAACACTGGGTGGTGTTTTTACGAAACTGATTGAAAAAAATACCACCATACCTACCAAGAAATCGGAAATTTTTTCTACGGCTGCCGATAATCAGACTTCGGTTGAAATTCATGTCCTGCAGGGTGAACGTGCCATGGCTAAGGATAACAGGACGTTGGGGAAATTTCACCTTGTCGGAATTCCTCCCGCTCCACGGGGAGTGCCTCAAATTGAAGTGACATTCGATATTGATGCCAATGGAATCGTGAATGTTTCGGCAAAAGATCTGGCGACCAGCAAGGAACAGAAAATTACAATCACTGCTTCAAGCGGCTTGAGCAAAGAAGAAATCGATAAGATGACCAATGATGCTCAGGCCCACGCGGATGAAGATAAGAATTACCGGGAAAAGATTGAGGCCAAAAACAAGCTCGACAGTCTCGTCTACAACACCGAGAAAATGTTGAAAGAAAACCGGGAGGCTATTTCAGAAGCCGAAGCTGCTTCTCTGGAAGAAGCCCTTTCGAAGGCAAAGAATACATTGGAAAGCTCAACGGATGCTTCGGATCTTAATGCTGCTTTCGAGGAATTAACGCAATCCTCCCATCGTCTTGCCGAAGCCATGTATCAAAAAACAGCGGGACAAGCACAACAACAAGGCGATCCTGGTTCGGCAACCGGAGCATCGGAAGCACCTGGTGACCAGAAACAAGGAGATAACAAGGAGGATGAAGTAATCGACGCCGAATATGTCGACATGGATAAAGACGAATAGGGGATTCAGGGCCCTATTTCTGTCGCGAACATTGGCTAACGTATGGCACATAAAGACTATTACGCTATCCTGGGTGTTTCTAGAAAAGCAACCGAGCCGGAAATCAAGAAGCGATACCGGCATCTTGCAAGGAAAAATCACCCGGATGTGAATCCCGGGGATACATCTGCAGAGGAACGGTTTAAAAATATTCAGGAGGCCTACGACGTTTTAAGCAATCCCAAAAAGCGTAAGATCTACGATAAATACGGTTTTTACTCTGAAAATTTTAAAGAACCGCAAGGAGGGCAGGGTAGAGGTTATGCCGACGGTTTTCCGAATTTTTCCGGAATGGATTTTGAGGAATCGGGCCAAACCAGCTTCCGGGATCTGTTTTCCGAATTATTCGGTGGTGGGACAACCCAAAGTCGCCATTCAGGGCCGATCAAAGGAAATGATATTGAGCACCATCTGAATATCTCCTTTTTTGAGAGCATTCAAGGCTTGTCTACGCGTTTGACGCTCAGGCGGAATAATTCATGCGGCGCTTGTGGAGGATCCGGATTCGATCGGTCTGCCGGACAGCAGACTTGCTCGAAATGCCATGGATCGGGCCAGGAAGCAAAAGCTCATGGCTTTATGAGATTTTCCGGCACATGCCGTGGTTGTGGCGGGACTGGTCGGGTTGGAAATCCCTGCAAAACCTGTGGCGGAACCGGGAATGTGCCGTCGCAGGAAACCATCACCGTGCGTATTCCTGCCGGTGTTGCAAACGGATTTCGAATGCGCGTTCCGAATAAAGGAAATGCCGGAAAAAATGGTGGGCAATCGGGAGATCTTTATCTGATCATTTCAGTGCGTTCTCACGAATTTTTTGGAAGAGAAGGAAACGATATTGTCTGTACTGTTCCTATAACCATTACCGAAGCGGCATTGGGTACGAAGATTGAAGTCCCTTCAATCGGAGGAAAAACACTGCTCAGAATTCCCCCGGGTACACAGAGTGGTCAGAAATTTCGCCTGCGGGGGAAGGGAGCTCCTTCATTGCGGGGAAAAGCGCCTGGAAATCAGATTGTTGAGGTTCGGGTTGTAGTTCCCAAAGTGGCTGATGAACGCTCAAAAGAGATTCTCCGTGAACTTGAAAATTTGAATCCCGAGAATCCGAGATCAAGTCTGGGCGGCGTTTTTCACAAAGTTTCTTAATGGAAAGGCCCGCCGGACCGATCATTATCGTTGGGGGGACTATGAGTCCGCGCAAAAAAACAGGCTATATGATCAGCGCAGTAGCGGAGTCCTATCAGATACACCCACAAACCCTCCGTTTGTATGAGCGCTTGGGACTATTGACACCTTCAAGGAGCGAGGGGAATACAAGGCTGTATACCAAAGAAGATACGAAAAGACTTGAGGTTATCCTGACACTGACCCGCGAACTCGGCGTCAACCTCGCCGGAGTTGAAGTGATTCTTAATATGCGTGAAAAAATGGAGAAGCTTCAGCATCAAGTAGAGGAAATGGTAGTTTTTGTCCGTGAGCATGTTTCCCCCACCGTGGCTGGGAAAATGCAAAATGGACTTGTTCGTGTGCCCGGATCAAAAATAGTACGGACTAAACGAGGATTCAGATGAAAATCCTATTTATACTAATACTTGTCTTTAACGGTTTCTGCGGATCAGGGATTGCTGATGATGGAGAAGTCGGGTACTCGCAGTCATACGTCATTTTTATCGATGGTGCACGTGCCGGAAAAGAAACCGTTGCGGAGAGAACGAACGATAAAGGTGACCGGATTGTAGAATCCGAGAATGAGATATACCTTACCGACGGACTTGAGACAAACCGTCTGGCTTATACCACACGAATGGTTCTCGATGGGAAATCTCTGAAGCCAAAATCATACGAATATAAGTCTGCTACTGGAAATACGGGCGATTCCTATGAAGTTTTGGCAGTTGTTTTCCGATTTTATTCCCGTAATAGGCACTCATATAGATGTCGCCCTGACTTTTATCGGTGCTTCGAACTTGCCGTATAAAAATGGAACGCTGCCTGTACATAAGTATCAGGTTGAATTCGTTGGGATCCGAAGCGGAACGGTCACGTCGGACAGCAACAACCGGCTTATCCGCCTTGAAATGCCCGATCAGAATCTGGAAGTCGTTCGTGACGATATTCTTCCTGCAAACCGCTAAAAAAGTTCTGAGTTTTAAGTCCTGGGTTCAGAGTTCAATCACACTAGAAAATTAATGTAAAACTTTAAATATTCTTGCTAAGCATTGAATTTTTAAGCCAGAACTCAGAACTTAGAACTCAGAACTATTAAGATACATTCCGAAGTTCATTGCGAATAATCGCGCATATTTTCTGAAGGACGTACTGTTGATGATTGGAGTTCCTGGGAAAAATTTCTGCAATGGTATCTTTTACGCGCTGGATTGCTTGTTCCATAAGCGGGACCAGTCGGGCTGTAGCGGTAGGATCATAGGGTATCCTGATTGAATGACACCCCAGCGTCGAAAATAGCTTCAAATACCTGGCCGTAACCAGATCAGGACAATTGATGCGTTTGTGCTTTGCCTGTACTTCATAACCTAGCAGTGTTTGAATTATCTTTGCATCGCTTTTTATCCCGAGAAGACGGACCGTTCGCGTTTTTTGAGTAAGAACTTCACGACGGTAGACTTCAATGAGGCCTCCTTGGAGTTCGGCAGAGCTTTGGGATACCGCCAAAATCTTACTATGCATGATTTTATTGTTCTGGATAAGGGGTGATGGAGCCTTCGAGGAATTTTTTCGGGAAACAGAGTCTTTCATTTCAGGAGAGCGAGAGTCCATTACTTGGATCCCTTTCTGGCGCGTCCCGTATCAACAATGTCCGGATTTCGCGAGTACCGAAAAGGGCGTAGCGGATTTTATCACGGACAGGAAGGTTGGATAGGTTTTTGCCTAAAACTGCGTTGCGGGTCTGATCGTCTATCGGAAGGCTATCGATGGATAGATCCTCTTTGGGAATTTCAAATTCAAGGTCGGGAAGAGAGATCGGAACTTCTTCCTCCTTCTTCGTGCGCTGCTCTACGAAATACTCTCTCTTCTTATCTCCTAAGAATTCTGTTTCTATTTCACCGACGAGACGTTTAATATCCGGAGTAGCAAGAGGGTTTAATTTTATATTCTTCAGGATATCCGGATATTCAAGGATGCGTACCCGGTTATCCAAAACTATGGATAGCAGTTGTGACGGCAGGGATAGGGATAGCGATTCGATAAGTGTCCCCGGTGCCACTGGATTCAGGATAATTGCCTGGAGGATCCTGTCGGAATCGCTTATAACGCCGAAATACTCCAGTACCGAAGGTGCGCATTCTTCCGATTTCAATTGCGGAAGTGTCTCATCTTCGTTCAACTCAGACAGCGTTTTTTTGGCTGAAGAAGCGATTTCTTGATTGAAATCATCCGTCAGAAAAACCAGAGCTCGCAATGATTCATTGGGGGGAAGCGGAGCCATGCCGCGCGCTATGGCAGTGCGCACTGTGTCGGGTGCTTTGCCGGAAAGCAGGATTTCAATTGCGCTAGGGCACATTTTTTAGCCCGCAGGTTGATCGAGGAGTTGCAGGAGGCTTTCCAAATCGATATTCATAGTAACAACGTCCCCCAAATTACCAAGCGGTTTAACAGGCTTGTCATTGATCTTCATCTGGACACCACCAGCATTCCCGATTTTTACGCGTACACGATCGGTTGCGTTAAATTCTTCTGTTTCTCCGGGTTCCATCAACATTTTTCTTATGGAACGATTGCCGTCAATATATACCTCTATCCAACATTGCTCCTTAGCGGTAATTTCCAACCGGAGTTTCTGATCAGCGAACGACTCTGATGAAACTGTTTTCATAGCAGGAGGCAACTGGATTTTCTGTGAAGAATCAGTCCTTTCCACTGCGGTTGGAGGCATGTCAGGGGAGGGTTTTAAATCATTCGATTCCAAAATCGGTGCCGCAGGCGAAACAGTCGATGCAGATATGGAATCGGAAGATGGTTCGCCCGGTCCCTGGACGGGTTCTACCGTAGCGGTTTTCTTGGAAAAATAGGGTGAAAAAATCTCCGAGATCCATCCCCTGCTGAAAAATATTCCAATAGCCGAAATAAGAAGCATAATAGTCCAGATGAT
>JARRLM010000009.1:0-12879 GCA_037386985.1 Acidobacteriota bacterium
ATTTCAGGTGGAATCTGGAGGCGCCGAGCGGACTCGAACCGCTGCATCGAGGTTTTGCAGACCCCTCCCTTAGCCACTTGGGTACGGCGCCGATATATTTCAAAACAACCGGACTGTAATTGTATGGGATAAGTGGGGAACAAAGCAAGGGGCTGGAGCAAAAGTCCCAGCTACCGTAGACTGGCTTATTGCTTCGCAAACACTGGCTTATTGCTTCGCAAACGCTGGCTTATTGCTTCGCTTAAGCTGTATCCCGGGGTTCGAATTTGATGCGCAGGGAAAATCATGTCACAATAAAAACCATGTTCCAAAACTTCAAAAAAGGGGGGTTGGATGAGTCGTAAGGCGGGAGGGTTTCTTGCGGGCATATTGATTCTAAACATCTTATTTCCAGATATTGCCGGAGCAGACAGCCGGTGGAAAGATCGGAAAATCCAAGTCGGCGATATCAAAATCCATTACCTTGAAGCGGGTTCGGGAGATCGCATCATTGTCTTTTTGACCGGCTGGACCATGCCGGCAGAAGTCTGGCAGGAACAATTCCCCTATTTCACCGCCCGCGGTTTCCGCCTGATTGCCTTCGATCCGAGAAGCCAGGGGCAATCGACAGCGACAGAAACCGGGAACACCTATCAGCAGCATGCAGCGGACCTTTACCAACTGCTGCTGAACCTGGAAGCCGAACACTCATTTATTGTTGCATGGTCCTCGGGCGTGACAACACTGCTGGAATACCTTTCAAGCCCGGATTCCATCCGGCCCAACAAAATCGTTCTGGTTGACGGTCACCCTGCGGGATATAAAAAGGATGACTACCCCGGCCCCGCAACCCTGTCGCAATTTCGATCGGATTTCCTCAAAATCCAGGAAGACCGCGAAAAATACACGGAAGAGTTCATCAAAGACCTGTTTAAAAAGCCACAACCCTCGTCATTAATGAAGGACCTGCGAAAAAGCTCCCTGAACGCTCCTATCGGAGCCGCTCTATCTCTCCTTTTCGACCAAGCTACAGGAGACAGGCTGTTTGCACTGGAGCGGATATCGGTGCCAACCCTGATTCTTACGACCCAGGAAAACCAGGCAGTCGGCGAATATATGAAATCAAAAATATCCCGATCTGAACTGAAAGTGATTGAAGAAGCGGGGCATGCGATTTTCCTGGATAAACCTCAGGCATTTAATCAGGCGGTGGAGGAGTTTATTGGGGAATATTAATTAGTTATGAGTTCTGAGTGTTCTGAGTTCTGAGTTCTGAGTTCTGAGTTGACGGGCATTAGCCGGTTTTGCGTTTTACGAGGCCTTTGGATGTTAAATAGAAGGGGAGCTCGATGGCCTCTTCCATCCTCTTTCTGTAACCCTTGACCGGCCATGCTTTTTCGAGGAAATGGTCCAATATCCGGCCCCGCACTCTGGGCCTCCCTTCCGCTTCAAAGAAAAGCTGAAGCAGTTTCTCGCGCATGGCTTCATCCCCGTTTTTTGCTACATAATCCACTGCAGCTATGCAGACATCATCATCCTCGTCATCGATGAAACGGATCACGGTTTCAACAAACTCTTCGAAAGCATCGTCCGGCAAATGATCGATTAGGACTGTCTTGGCTTCAGGCCAGCGTGTATACTCGGACAAGAATCCCTCAAGCAGATTCAGCATCGATTCGCGAAATTCTTCAGGAGGTAAAATCCCGTTCAAGGCCTGAACCGGGAAAGTGACATCGGGCTCCGAACGGATGAATTTCAGGATCGGGTCGATTGCTGCATTTCCGATCCCGGATAACAGACGGACGGCATACTGTTTTTCCTCCAGATCCATGCTCGCCTGAGGTGTCTTGATCGTAAATCTCCTCAGCAGCGCTGCAGCAGCTTCAGACGTTTTCCATGATGCCAGCCGCTCCATCGCAGCAACCCGCGTGGCCGCCTCTCCATGGATCTGGGTCACCTGTTTCATGGCACGCCGAATCTGTTTCTCAGACGGGCCTGTTTCATTTGAAAAGAATCTTTGCAAAAATCCCATAGGCGTTATTTAATATCACAATTTCCTATAGTCTTCCCGGTAAAAATTACAAGACAGGAATCCGGCAGCGCCCACTTTTCACAAGATACATGCCCGGAAGGTTCTTGATGCCAAGATTAAAAATAGGGCTTATAATAGAATCCCATGGAAGAACGAGACCTTTTTAATGAGAAAGACGAGATAGTTCCTGCAGAGATCTACTGCCCCAAATGCCGGACCACATTGGAATATTCCATTAAATGGAGGCGGCGGACCAAAAAAGCCAACCTGCCACCCGGAGCTGATGAATGGGACCGTGCAAAATTCGCAAAGGCGCGAAACTACCGAATCCGGCTGGATGACAAGTTGCGCTGCAAGAACCCGCGCTGCGGAAAAACTATCGAAATCAGCTCCTTACAAACGGTTGTTTTTGATTGAGCACAACTCTCACCGTTTACGCACCTACACGAGGTGATGGCCGAATTAATCCATTAGGTGCGCGGAATATTCATGCACGAAATCCGTGAGGATCTTGACCGCATCTTCCGGAGTTGAAGGCAGAATGCCATGTCCCAGGTTAAAGATATGACCCGGTCGTCCATCGGCCGCATTTAAAACATCCGAAGCCCGCTCCTTAAGAAAATCAACGGGAGCCATCAACGCAACCGGATCCAGATTCCCCTGAACACCCGCTTCGGTTCCGATACTGTTCCACGCCCTGTCCAGCGATACACGCCAGTCCACGCCGACAATGTCCCCGCCCGATTCGGCCATCAGCGGCAGCAATCCTGCAGTGCCCGTTCCAAAATGTATCGAAGGGATGTTGTCCTCCTTCAAGGACTGGAAAATCCGCCGCATATGAGGAAATACATAATTCCTGTAATCCGAAGGACTCAGGCACCCTATCCATGAATCGAAAACCTGAACAACCTGGGCCCCGGCCTGAACCTGGGCCTTTAACAGCGAAAGAACCGTCTCGCTCAGCTTCTTCATGAGAAGCTCCCAGCCGGACGGATTTCGGTACATGAAATCTTTTGTAACGAGGTAATGAGAAGAAGACCCGCCCTCAATAGCATAGCTTGCCAGTGTGAAGGGTGCCCCGGCAAATCCTATGAGTGGTATCCTGCCGTCGATTTCCGGCCGCACCAGCCTCAGGCTCTCTAAAATAAAACCGAGATCTCCCTCAGGATCCGCGATCCTCAAAGACTCGACGTCGGCATCATTCCTCACCGGATTTTTTATTGCGGGCCCGCCATTTTGGGGAAACTCAACTCCGACCCCCATCCCCTCAAGCGGCAGAAGGATATCTGCAAATATTATGGCGGCATCAACCGAAAACGCTTTCACCGGCTGAAGCGTAATTTCTGCGGCAAGCTCGGGATTTTTAAACATTTCGATCAGGTTATACTTTTCCCGTATGGTCCGATACGCCTTCATATACCTTCCGGCCTGACGCATGAACCATACCGGCGTGCAGTCGGTGCTTTCTTTCCTGCAGGCTTTTAAAAATCTGTCGTTGGATTCCATCATATAAATCCCATTTCAGAAATATTGTTGTATCAGTATGTCTTATACCTTAAAACAGATAAAAAAATAAGGAACTGTGAATAAAATCAGTGTCCTAATGGGAGCATATTACGTCAAATCGAGGTCGACATAGATGGGCAGATGGTCGGATATCCTGTCGCCACCATAATTGCGGCCCTGTATACAACCGGGTTCCAGCGAAATAACATCCGTTCCAGCGTCCCGTTTTTGTCCTCCCCTTAAAGCTCCCAAGTGCTTTCCCAAAAACCAGTCCAGCTTAAAACACAAATACCCGTTGTAGGGCTCCAGTCGTTTTCTTATCCGGTGAACCAGCAGATCGGGCAATTGATCCAATTCCTCCAAAGTATCTATAGCGGTACGTGCGGTTTCCCCGTGGGAATTGAGGGATTCCCAAAAGAATCCACATTGCTCCATAATTTCAAACAGAGGTTCCCGACTCTTTTCCGGGTTCAACAACTGTTTTTTCACCCGTGCAGGCGAATGAAGCAGCAATCGTAAAAAGGATCGGATTGTGCGCCATTTAGTGCCCCGTCCAAAGCTGTTTGTATTCAGATCCCCGCCCAGAAGAAAGGACTCATCGTTTCGGCCCGGGAGACTATCCATGATGTGTTTCACCTGTATGGCCCGGCACCTTGGAGTATTGCGCAATTCCAGATGTACGGAACCAACCCAGAGGCGAGACTGTCCAAGCTGAATTTGAACCCATAGGCAGCACCGTCGGCCGAAGCGTTTCTCTTCATATTCATAGGGCTCGAAAGACAGGGGAAGCGGAATTACAGAAGCATCCAGAACCGGGTATCGGGACAGGACTGCGTTGCCCTGCAGGCTCTCTCTGTTGTCTCCCTCTATTGCGAGATCGTCTCCCGTACCCTTGGTCAATTCAAAATGCGCCGGCCCGAAAACCATATGCATGTGCAGTTGTGTGGCAAGTTCCCTGGCTACGTGACGGTTGCCGGAACGGTTCATACCGTAATCCGCCTCATTGAGGATAAGGATGTCCGCCCATTTCAATATTTCATTGTTTTGGAAACAGTCCAAAATCGAATCAAAACGTTTCCCTTTTTCTATATTCCATTGAACCACCCTAAGAAAGGAATTCAGACGGGGAGCGGCATCCGCACTGGAATGAAGCTGCGGTGTCTTCAGAAAAGACTGGATACACCCGCTGTTTTTTAAGAAGAAATCAGATTGGCGCAGCTCAGCCAGTGTCCTGAATTTTGACAAGTTTTCGATCCAGCCCGCCCGTAGAGTCATAATTAAGATTGAAAATTGAAGATTATGGATTTAACCCGCTGCAGAGCATGCAAATCGGAAAAGAAGAATTTCTTATCAACCACCCCGCTTTTATCTGCAATCTCAACTCTTCTCTAGAGAATTGTACATCGACTTTTTGGATTTCCGGCTCTTTAAACTATATATTTAATATTATGGAGGAATTTATGGATTCAAGCAGGATGATACTGAAGCAGGAACTCATAGGCCCGATGATGAATTTCATTTATATAATCGGATGCCCTGAATCGGGAGAAGCGGCTGTTGTCGATCCGGCATGGGATACACCGGCCATCCTCAAACTGGCCGGGGACTCGGGACTCAAAATTAAACATATTCTGATGACCCATGCACACCCCGATCATATGAACGGGCTGGAACAGATGCTGAAAGACACGGACGCTTTCATTTATCTCAATCGAAATGAAGTTGAATATATGAAGGATTGTGGAAATGCAACCGGGATCCCGACGGCATTTATGCAGCAGCGATCTGAAAACTTCCGTGTCGTGGATGACGGAGATACCGACCGGATAGGAAATCTTTCTATTCAATTCCTGCATACGCCCGGCCATACCCCCGGATCGCAATGTTTCCTTATTGAAGGAAACCTTTTTTCAGGCGACACCCTGTTCGTTGATGCCTGCGGGCGCGTCGATATGCCCGGCGGGGATGTGGAAAAGATGTGGCACAGTCTGAATAAAAAATTGTACGCACTGGACGATTCCATAGTGATCCGTCCCGGGCACCACTATGGCAGTCGTAAAACATCGACCATCGGAGAACAGAAGGAAACCAATCCCTTCATGAACTTCACCTCACCCGAGGAATTCAGGCGCGCCATGGAAATGTGAGAATTCGCTTAAACGGATGCGGTCGAAGAAGTTGAAACCGTCGAAGTAGTCGAAGATCGACAATCCTTGACGTTCGATCGACATGTTTGACTGCTTCGACTATTTCGAGCGTTAATACGCCTTGGCAAAATAGGCTCGTTCTTTTGCATGCTTGCCGCAATAGATGCAGGGTCC
Organism: Acidobacteriota bacterium; assembly: GCA_037386985.1. GTDB lineage: Bacteria > Acidobacteriota > UBA6911 > UBA6911 > UBA6911 > UBA6911. The sequence goes on from JARRLM010000009.1 coordinate 5,839, forward strand.
GGTATCGCCCGGTTGTTCGAGCGGGATGCAGCGCAGAGTCGCCTTGGTATCCTCCTTTATACTTTTTTCGCAGTCAGCACTGCCGCACCAGAACGAAAACGCAAAGCCGCCTTCCACGGCCGCCTTGAACACCTCGTAATCTTCGGGATTCGCCGTATGCTCTTCCCGGAATTTCAGGGCACGATCGTAAAGTGCATCCTGGATGGAGAGGAGCGCCTGCCGCACCGCATCAGGCAACCCTGCCTGCGGGACAAAAGACTTTCCTTCTCTCCCCGGCATATCCCGCCGAGCCAGGACCACTGTTTCTTTTGCAATATCCTTAGGGCCTATTTCGATCCGCAGCGGCACGCCCCGCATCTCCCAGTCGTTGAACTTAAAGCCCGGACTTGTACCTTCCCTCTCGTCCAGGATCACACGGAAGTCCGAAGATACCAGTTCTGAACGGAGCTTTCGTGCGGAGAGCATGACCTTGTTTTTTTCTTCGTCCGTTTTATAGATCGGGACAATCACTGCCTGGTGGGGGGCCAGACGAGGCGGCAGAATCAGGCCCTGGTCATCCCCGTGCACCATGATAATGGCGCCGATAAACCGAGTGGACAATCCCCACGATGTCGTCCAGCAGTACTGCAGTTCTCCATTCTGGTCCAGGTAGCGGATATCGAAAGCCTTGGCAAAATTCTGTCCGAAGTTATGTGACGTTCCGGACTGAAGGGCCTTGCCGTCTCCCATCATTGCTTCGATCGAAAAAGTCCGGTCCGCTCCTGCAAACCGCTCCGACTCGGATTTGAGCCCGGGTATCACCGGAACGGCAGCGTCATTTACAGCGAAATCCTGGTAGATATCGAGCATCTGGCGGGTTTCGATATCCGATTCCTTCAGAGTGGCGTGCGCCGTGTGGCCCTCCTGCCAGAAGAATTCCGTCGTTCTCAGAAAAAGCTTTGTGCGCATTTCCCAGCGCATGACGCTGTTCCATTGATTGATCAACAAAGGCAGATCCCGATAGGACTGGATCCACTTTGAATAGGCATGACCGATGATCGTTTCCGAGGTCGGCCTAACAACCAGGGGCTCTTCGAGTTCCTCGCCGCCTCCGTGGGTTACAATCGCCAGTTCTGGAGAGAAACCCTCGACATGTGATTGTTCCTTGTCGATAAAGCTGCGCGGGATCAACATCGGAAATGCAGCATTGACATGCCCGGTAGCCTTGAAACGTCGATCCAGGGACTGTTGGATATTTTCCCAAAGCGCCCAGCCATAGGGCCGCACAATCATGCAGCCGCGGACGGGGGCGTAATCGGCCAGCTCCGCACGGAGCACAAGTTCGTTGTACCACTCGGAAAAGTCTTCCGAACGGGAAGGTAGCTTTTGATCGGACATGCTTTTTAATTGCCTCTCTGTTCGCCGTTCAAGGTTCAGGGTTCAAAGTAAAGGATAAAAGCCTATAGGACATCCCCTCCCATGTCAATTGGGCCCGGATACATAAAATTCATGTCATGATTTTCGGCAAGAGACTATAATAGCGACAACGCCGCGAATATTCATTTTCGTATCATAAAGGTGAGACAATGAACCGTAAATATGCCTGGGTTTTGCTGGCAGTCCTGCATTTCACCGCCTTTTCGGGGATGGCGACAACGGAGGAACTGCTTTCCGATGTCGACCGCCTGGTTGCCGAAAAGAAATACTTGAGCGCTTTCAAACTTCTTAATACTCAGGAAGACGGGGACTCCAATCCCGATATTGTTCTGAAGAAGGTCGATTTGGCTTTGAAATATTTCGGAATGTCCATGAATCACAGGATCTTCGCTTTTAAAGACCTGGAAAAAGACGAAAACATAATGGACGTACGCGGGAAACCCGGAAAGTTTGAAATGTATCCGTTTGACCCGGAAATGGTTTTAACACAGCTGATCGAAGCAAGCCCCGAAGACCTGCGCCTTCATGTGTCCTTAGCGGATTACTACCTCGAGGTATATGAAAAATACCGCGGACGATGGGAGAAGAGCGATGAGGAGGTACTGAAAAACGCAGAAGCGCACTACGATGAAGCTGTCCAAATGGGGAGAGACCTGGACGGGAAAATCTATTTCCGCGCCGGGAAAACAGCCTTGTACAGGAAAGACTTTCCGGTCGCGGCCGAACGACTGGAAATATCCGTAAAAAAATCGAGCGACTACGCCCCCGCTCGATATAACCTGGCCTACGCCTATCTGTTTCAGAACAGACCGGCCGAAGCAGCTCCTCATGCCGTGGCTGCCTATGAAATATACAAGGAAATTCCGCTGAAAGCCGACGCCGCGATGCTGGCGGGGCAGGCATTCCTGGAATCGGGAAAACGAGAGGAGGCATTAAAATATTTTCTTCTGTGTGACCGTATCGCTCCGAAAAAATTTGAAAATATGTGCCGGCTGATGGGATTCTACGTCCAGTCAGGCCAAAGCCGGGAAGCAAAGGCCGTAGGGGTTCGGATTTTCGAACTGGATCCTGCAAAACCCGCCATGTCGCAGGCGATCCTCAGCACCTATGCGGATTCTCCCCTGGAAGAAGAATTGCCAGGCATCTTCAAGGAACTCGCAGGAAACTACCAAGACAATTCCATGGCTGCCGGGAACGCATTCTACTACCTGGCTCTGTTCTACCAGCAGACCGGAAAGAATGACCTGGCGTTCAAGCTCCTCGATAAAGCCGAAGAATCCTTCCGGAAATCGCTCCAGGAGGACCATGTGGTTTTCAAAGCGATCGACCAGATCCGACGGAACGCCAATCAGCCCGCCAATACTAAGAAAGAATAGGATCCGTCATAATCCTATCACGGCCCTCTGCACCACCTCGGTGTAAGCGAAGGTAAGCAAAGCGGCAGGACGTTGTTGGAAATGCGGCTTAAACTTCAAACTTTAAACTCCAAACTTCAAACTTTAATCTATAATCTCAATGTGTACAAATTTCAGCACAGCCTCAAAAGTATGAACAGTGGCTGAATCTCACACGGAGGTTTTCCATGGTAAAAAGTCCGCCCCGTAAAAAAAGTTCTCTATGCACTGTTTTGGATCCACGCGGCCAGCCAACCGCTACGGTTCAACCTCATCCGCTGGCGCCCCGTCTCGAAACCATAGAGGGAAAAATTCTCTACCTCATCGACGTAGGATTCGGCGGGGGATGGGAATTTCTGGAAGAGGCCAATTCCTGGTTCGCACGCAACTACCCGAACGTTAAAACCATACTGAAGCATAAAAAGGGAATCATGTTTGTGGATGAGCCCGAAATGTGGGAGGAGATCAGAGACAACGGAGACGCCGTCATCTTCGGCGTGGGCGGTTGAGACGGCTGTACGGCGAGTGTCGCCGCACACTGCAGAGAAATCGAAACAAAACATGGCATCCCGACCGTGCCCATAGCCAGCGCCCGATTCGCCGAATATGCTGCAATGGACGCAAGGAATCACGGCATGAAGCTGCGATTCAGTTTCCCCCCTTATCCCCTTGTAGGAAGGCCTCGTGAAGTGCTGCGCCAGTATGTGGAAGGAAAAGATCCGGTCTCCGACAGGCCGATCATGCCCCAAGTCGTCGATGCTCTTACAAAACCGTTGACAGAAGAGGAAAAAAATCCAAAAGCCGCCCGCGGAGCACCGCGACCGCGCTTGCTTCAGCCCGACACGGAAGAGAATCTGCACCGACTCTTCCTGGAAAACGGCTGGACAGACGGAGCACCGATCGTTCTGCCTACCGAGGAACGTGTCGCGCATATGCTGACCGGGACCGCAGCCGATCCCGATGAAGTCGTCGGCCAGATGACCATCACAATCCATCAGGAAAAGCTGGAATACACGGTGGAAAAAGTCGCGGTCAATGCCGTGATGTCCGGAGCCGGTCCGGAACATCTTCCGGTTATTCTTGCCCTGGCGGCCAGCCAGGAAACATCCATGCCGAGTTCAACCACTTCATTTGGCAGAATGGCAGTCATAAACGGTCCCATCCGGGAAGAGATCGACATGAATTCCGGTCTTGGCGCCTTAAGTCCGTTCAACCATGCCAATACCGTCATCGGGCGCGCCTGGACCCTGATGACGATCAACCTGGCGGATTCTCGCCTGGGAGAAACATTTATGGGCTCCACAGGCAACAACATGAATTACAACAACATGCTCATCGCCGAAAACGAGGAACGCAGCGTCTGGGAACCGTTCCATGTGCGTAAAGGCTTCAAAAAGGAAGAGAGCACCGTCAGTTTCTTCCAGGGTTGGAGCGCCATCAACAGCATGGGAGCCGCCGGATGCTGCCGCCCGGCTCAGGAAGAAATGCTTATTCTTATGCAGGCATTTCCCTGCATTCGGCAGGCCATCACCCTGGTTATGGATCCGCTTGTTGCCAAACATCTGAGAGAGCAGGGCTTCAGCGATCCCAAACAGCTTTCCGGGTATCTGTGTGACAATTTTAAAATGACGGCCGGGCAGTTCTGGGGATCCGACGTGATCTACTCGCTGGTTGAACCGAACGCACGCAACGGGATCGAACCATTCGCATCCTGGCTGAAACTGCCCAAAGATGCGGAGATCTCTCCCTATACCGACCCGGAAAATATCAACGCAATCGTTGTCGGAGGAGAGACACAGGCGCTCTGGCTCACAACAGACATGTGGTATACACAGACAGTTGCCATCGACAGATGGCGCCCGAAAAGCGGAATCTACAAGGAGGACGAACAGACGGTACGAAGGCGCCAGGCCCGCCAGAAAAGACATGCCGCCGCGCTCGAGGCATCCGGGTACGACTAGTCAGAATTTCTGGCTTCCTACGACGGAGGCATCGGGGATGGGATCCCCATCTTTCATCCCATCCGAAAGGTGAATGAATCCAAATAAATCCTTGGATTTAACTTTTTCATTCCATGAAATTACCCATGATGTTATCTCATGAGCGTTTCTGACATCCTTCATGTCGCACTGGTAGAACCGGAAATTCACCCGAATGCCGGGAACATTGCGCGCCTCTGCGCCGCAAACGGCATTCCACTGCATCTGGTCGGCAATCCCGGATTTCGAACCGATGAACGTTCCGTCAAGCGCGCTGGTCTGGATTACTGGCCCTTCGTCGATCTAAGGAAAGAAGCGGACCTCGACGAACTGAAGTTAAAACTTAACGGGGCTCGTTTGATTTACTACAGTGCCAGGGTAGAGCGCGTTTATACAGAATTTGATTACCGCTGGGGAGACTGCCTCGTTTTCGGGCCGGAAACCAGAGGCCTTCCCGGGAATCTGTTGTCCGAGAATGAGCAAAACTCCCTCAGGATCCCCATGCTGAGCGGAAACGTCCGAAGCCTCAATCTTGCCACCTCCGTCGGTATTGCCGTTTATGAAGCCCTGCGCCAGATCCTGCAGCAGTCGCCGGAAAATCCTGGAAACTGTTAGGGGGCATTCCTCAATAAATATACATTATTTAATACCGAATGTTGGTCGATAAGGTCAGTGACATTCTGGAGGTATGCACTTTTGAGAGGGAATTTCCGTTCGGGGAAACGCTGGTTAAAGGCGGAGATGCACGCGCACTGCAATCTGGATCCACAGGACTACGGCATCAGTCAATATTCCCCGGAACAGCTGATCCGTGCGGCTGCCGGGCAAGGTTATGAAATTCTTTCGATCACCTGTCATGATGTGAATATATGGTCGGAAAAACTATCAGATTACGCCCGGAGCCATGGAATTACCCTGATCCCGGGGATGGAAGTTACTACAGAAAGAACACGGCATACTCTCGTTTATAACATCGACAAGGGACCGGAAAGCCTGGATACTCTGGAAAAGATCCGTAAACTCTCCAGAGAGGAGGCGCTCATTGTTGCACCACACCCTTTCTATCCGGGACGTACCTGCCTCAGAGGCTATCTTGAAATGAATCCGGACCTGTTCGATGCGGTTGAATATTCAGGATTCCTGGTGCGGAGCCTGAATTTTAATCGAAGGATGATGACATTTTCAAAAAGAACCGGTAAAACGGTTCTGGCATGCGGAGATATCCATCATCTCTGGCAATTGGGGAAAACGTATACCTGGATATATGCCGAGCCGGAGATCCAGTCTATAGTATACGCTATCAAGCAGGGGCAGGTGCGCATCGAAACGACACCACTGACCTGGTTTGAGGCCGCAGGGTGGTGGGCGACAGCACTCTGCAGAAAAATCTTACCCGCAAACTCCCCACCCCGAAGTGTTCCGTCAGATAAAATCGAAAATGGAAGACGCTTTGGAACCTCGCAGGAGCGCATGGAATCGCAAAGCATCCATGTCGGTCAGTAAAGCCAGAAAGTTACAGACGGCGCGAGCGGCTTCCCTCTGTCCACCGGAGAGCGAATCTTCGATAATGGGCCGGTAGTATCTCGGAAACAGTGATACACTCTTTTTATCCAGAACCTCTCCCATAAGCAGCTGAAACAGATCCCGAAGAATCTCACGGCCTTTCGTGCTCATGGCGGCAACCCGCGGATCGGTAATTACCGCTTCCCATATCACTGATTTGCATAACACGGACAGGATTCTTGCCTCGGATGGGACAATAAGTCGCCAGGCGAAATCCGCCCGTTTGCTGTTCCGAAACTCTTTGGCGGAAACCGACGTAATCAGATCGTTCAGGATATTTCGCATGGCGGCTTTCCGATGAGCCCGTTCATCCCCTAGTCTTCAGCTTGTGCCGTCCGGGCCGGCCCTGTGTTTTGAGAATTCTACCACCCTGCTGAAGGGTCCATTTCGCCATGGGAAGATCAGAGGCGAAAATAAACTTGTCATTCCTGACGTCCTGTTCATAGGGATACTTCATGACCCCGGCAAGCGTCGCGCGCGTCAGATTCAGCCCGGGGTAGGTTGGAGATTTTGGCTCGGCCGCAACCAGTATGTGAAAAGTCTGAGCGTTCCCTTCGAATCGCAGGGCGCTCTTACCAGACTTTTTCTGTCCCGGACTGACTTCCCGCATACATGCATCCAGAGTCTGTTCACCTGCGTGCCCGAAAGGAGGGTGCCCCAGATCGTGCGCCAGAGCAGAGGCCTCTGCC
>JARRLM010000010.1:0-16423 GCA_037386985.1 Acidobacteriota bacterium
TTAGAGCCTAAAGCCCCCTCTGTTTTCGGAACTCAAGTTTATCGATACCCGAACCTCTTTCTTATCCCGGATCACCTTTAACGAAATGGAGCCTCCGGTTTCCTCTTCAAGGATATCCGCCAGTTCCTGCTGCGATTCTATATCCCTGCCTTCGGCCTGGATAATGACATCTCCGGCTTTCAGCTTCCCTGATGCAGGGGAATTCTCCGTAACAGAGGAAACCAACACCCCCTTTTTGCCGGGAACTTCCATATATTCGGCCAATTGATCCGTAAGCGGCTGAAGCGTAATACCAAGTCTGGCCGGTCGCTGCCGTGGTGCGATGAGTGTGTCTCCTGGAGAATTAGGGAGTCTAAATAAAAATTCTCGTGTGCGCGAATCATCCAGAGGATTAAGGAAAAATCCTCCCCGGGCCTGTGCCTGTCCGCTTTCGTTACGAGCATCCAACCTTGCCGTTAAAGGCACTTGCTTTCCGGAGCGGCTGACCAGAAGTTCCACTTTCCGCCCGACAGGCGTTTCCCGAACCAGGCGTTGAAACTGAATTGCAGACCGGACCTTGATTCCGTCAAATTCCAGAATTACATCCCTTTCCTTCAGGCCTCCGGTTTCGGCGGGGCTTCCCTCCTCTACCGTTTGGACAATCACGCCCCAAACATCCTTCAATTTATAGTCGGCTCTATTGTCTTCCGTTACGTCTGTCATTCGAATTCCCAGGTAGACTCCGCTGGTATTATCCAGCGACAGTATTTGGGGCATTCGGTTCTGAGCGTAAGATGACGGTGCAATTATACAGCCGCCCAGCAGAATCGCCATTGCGGTCATAAGATATCTCAGGCGGGTACTCATTTTTTGGCCTCCCTTTCAATAAAATCCTTACTACCTAATCAGTACACGATTCGTATCGTGAGTCGTTCCAAAATAAATGGAAGGCCGTTACAATCGATTGTCTATAAATTCTTTTAAATCCTTCGGCAGTCTGTGGAGGTCCTGGACCTGGAAAATCGGAATACCCGTAATGGCATCGGGAAAATCACTCATCCAGGAAGGAAAAGTCTTGCTGTAGTTCACTGCGACAATTGCATGAGCATGTCTGATTGTTTTACGCACACTATCCTTACAGTCCTCAGTATCATATCTGATAACCATCAAGTACAGGTCCGGTTGAATATACTTGACAATGGCGTTGCTCTCAATCAGGACATACGGGCTGGACTCGAGAATCGGCCTCAGTGTCGGAAGAGCGTCCTGCAGCCGGTCTTCCCTGACGCGCGCCCAGTAGGATCGTGAGGCGCCTGCTGACAGGAAGCGCCCTGTATCGGTGGTACTGCCACAGTCATGATCTTCATCTATGCGGCAGATTTCTTCCCCGGCCTTTTCACATAAAGCAGTTTCATCCTCATGCCAGTGGGAAGATATTTTCACAGCGGTCCAGGGATACTGTGGCCAGGAGGCAATGATCGCGGCAACTACAGACGTTTTGCCCACATTACGGGAATGCCCGCCAACTACAATTGTCGTCATGGTAGTTAAATACCGTAAACTGCAACAGACTAGGAGGAAGACCGGATATTGAAAGCATAGTTATAGACCTCACTGAAGCTGGAAGCAAAGAAGACATTGAAACCCTTCTTCAGATAATCCGGTAAATCATCATAATCTTTCCGATTGGATTCAGGGAAAATCAGGAACTTGCATCCAGTCCGGCGCGCCGCAATGATTTTCTCTTTGAGGCCCCCTATCGGCAACACCTGTCCCGTCAGAGTCAATTCGCCCGTCATCGCCAGCCGTTTTCGCACCGGCTTCTTCAAAATCATCGAGACCAGGGCCGTTGCCATGGTGATACCTGCCGAAGGACCGTCTTTGGGTGTCGCACCGGCAGGTACATGAATGTGCACAAAACGTTTATCAAAAAAGTCAGGTTGAACTCCGAATCCTTCCAGGTGGGCCATGACATAAGAATATGCGATATCCGCACTCTCCACCATCACTGCGCCGAGTTGCCCGGTCTGTTTGAAGCCCTTATTCCGACTCTGGACCGCAGTAGCTTCAATCTGCAGAGTCGCGCCTCCCATGTTGGTCCAGGCCAACCCTGTTACGACTCCCGGGATGTTCTTGAACATCTCGTCAGCAGCAAATACAGGTTTTCCGAGATAGGACTCTATTTCCTTCTTTTGAACCGTAATATTCTTGGAAGCCCCCTGGACTATTTGCATGACTGCCTTGCGGGAGATCTTCTTGATGAGATTCTCAAGATTTCTCACTCCGGCTTCGCGAGCATAGTCCTCGATGATCAGCCGCAAAGCATCCTTACGAATTTTGATCTGATTTTCTTTCAGACCGTTGCTTTTAATTGCTTTTGGAATAAGGTACCGTTTTGCAATTTCCAGTTTTTCTTCCGCAATATAGCCGGAAAGCCGGATGATTTCCATCCTGTCAAGCAGCGGCCTGGGAACAGTATCCAGCTGATTCCCTGTAGCAACGAAAAGAACATTGGATAGGTCGAAAGGCACATCCAGGTAGTGATCCCTGAAGGCTTGATTCTGTTCTGGATCCAGAACTTCGAGTAAAGCGGATGCAGGATCGCCCTGAAACGAAACCCCGATCTTATCGATCTCGTCAAGCATTATCAGGGGGTTGATTGTTCCGACCGTTTTCATGGCCTGAAGAAATTTACCGGGAAGTGCACCGATATATGTCCGTCGATGTCCTTTTATTTCGGCTTCGTCACGCATTCCTCCCAGGGAAAAGCGGAAAAAATTCCTTCCCAGTGCGTCAGCGATACTTCTCCCGACTGACGTTTTTCCTACTCCCGGAGGACCGATGAGACAGAGGATGGAACCAGAGATATCTCCTTTTAGTTTTCCGACTGCTATAAATTCAAGGATCCTGGCTTTGACGTCTTCAAGCCCGTAATGATCTCGATCCAGTATCTTCTTCGCCTTTTCTACATCGTAGGAATCCTGGCTGAACTTGCCCCACGGAAGAGATGTCAGCCAATCAAGATAGTTTCGCGATACGGCATATTCGGGAGAATGCGGTTCCAGAAGCTGAAATTTATCCATTTCATCATCCACGGCTTTTTGGGCTTCCTCGTTCAGTTTAAGCTCCTGGAGCCGCTTCTGGAATTTTTCTATCTCGGTCGTCTTTCCTTCCTTTTCGAGGCCAAGTTCTTTTTTTATGGCTTTCAGTTGCTCCTTGAGGAAGAATTCCCGCTGCTGTCCGGATATTTTCTCCTGTATCTGTTTGTTGATTTCGACCTGCAGTTTGGATATTTCCACTTCTCGCTTCAGAAGAATGAGCACGCGCTCAATCCTGGCAGGCACATCGAATGTTTCGAGGACTTCCTGCAATGCAGGACCGTTTGCAGTTGTCAAATTTGCAGCAAAATCCGCGAGTCTGCCTGGATCATCAAAAGTGGATCGGCTGAGGAACATTTTTATGGCTTCGGACTGGAGCGGATTCAGCTTTACGAGTTCCTTGAGAGTCGTAATCACAGCCATGGCGTAGGCTTTCAGTTCCTCAGTGACCTCCAGTGTATGAGGGGACGGATACTTTACATCGGCAACCATCCCGAACTCGGCCTTTTTAATATCCTTAACCGTAAAACGTTCAACGCAGTTGATCAGAATGCCTGGCGTTTCACCTTCACCCTGAAAAGTTTTGAGAATTTTTGCGGCAACTCCGACTTTATATATGTTTTCCGGCGAATCGCTTCCGTTGAGATCGCGGACAAGAACAACCCCTATCGTTTTTGAAGTATATTCCAGCGCGTGTTGAATCGTCGCAACCTGCTCCTGTCCGACTTCCAAAGGGAGCGGAAGCCCCGGGAATAACGGACGAGGACGAATGGGCAGGATAGGAAGACGGCTCGGCAGTAATTCGGACGCAAGTATAAGAGGAGCATTCTGCTGTGCATCAACTGTCTTTTCAGTATTGTTATCATCTCTGTTCGGTTCGGTCATAGCGCTTACTCTTCCCTCTAATTTGCATAAAATGAATATCCAATATTTCCCATATAGTGCAATTTAGTCGAGGTGGAAATTAATTGCAAGATTTCGAATCTGCAACAGAAGGAGTCAAACAGCCCGGAGGAGCGGGGAGAAATTTGCAAGGATCTTCAGACGAAAATGAATCCAGGGCGTCCGGGCGGACGCCCCAATCGGGATACAATTTCAATGAACCGGCAGCTTGGATTAATCTTCCACTATCACAGCCGTACCATAGGCGAGCAATTCTGCGGCGCCCCCCATAATGACGGAGGTCGTGAAGCGCACTCCAACAATGGCGTTAGCGCCGAGCATCTGCGCCTCGCTCTTCATCCGGTCCAGAGCCTGTTCGCGGGCTTCGCCCATTAACTTTGTGTATTCGTAAATTTCTCCGCCCACGATGTTTTTCAATCCAGCCATGATGTCACGCCCGATATGCCGTGCCCGGATCGTGTTGCCGCGGACGAGACCGAATGTCTGTATCGTCCGCTTGCCTTCTACTGTGTCGGTCGTCACCACAATCATCTCTCTATCTCCCTGTAAGGATCTTTTTTGTATGTCTTCACTCGCTCCAGAATCACCAGAACAAAAAGAATTATGAAACCGATCAGAATGGCGGCAATGGGCAGCTTATTCCAGATTTCCTCATTTCCGCTTGTAAAGAATTTGAATACAGCATACCCGATAAGGGCTAGATAGCCCAGAAGAACCAGAAGCAGACCACCAATGCGGCTCATGCGACTAAATGGATTCCGCCAGAGCCGACGCAACGTTTCATCCGATGGTTCCTCGAAATTTGCGGCTTCTATTATTTCCGACGTCTCACGCAATTTCCCGTATTCCTCCCGGCACTTTGAACAACGCCTCAGATGTTCATGCACCTCGGCAGTTTCCTTCGGATTCAATTCCCCGTCCAACAAACCGACCAGTAAATATCGGATATTTTCACAATTATTCATAGCGCCCCCCATTTGCTCGACTGCATTCAGGACTGCTGATATGAAGATATTTTTCTCTAAATGCTTTTCGCGCATGAAATAATCTGCTCATGACCGTTCCGCGCGGAATATCCAGAACCCGGGCAATCTCCTCGTAACTCTTCCCCTGAATATACTTCAGGCTCAAAATTTCACGTGTCTGCATATCCAGGTTGCTCAGAACTCGCCATACCGTTTGTGCTTCTTCTTTTTTCGCCAGTATGGAACTGGGGCCGTCGAAGGACCCTCTACCCTGAGTATCCGAACCGGTTTCCCGGGCATGGTTCAGGATCGTCCTGCGCCTGCTCAACATGTTCAAACAACAATTCCGTAAAATCCGATAAAACCACGGATAGAAGCAGTCCAGACTCACCAGTTTCGGAATAGCCAAAAACGCCCGTTGAAAAGATTCCTGGCACGCATCGGCGGCATCCTCGCCGTTTCCCATCAGTGCATAGGCATGGCAGTAGGCTTCCCTGCGATATTTTGTTACCAGGTATTCAAATCCAACCGGATCCCGATGTCTGAGACATAATCGAATCGCCTGCGTTTCATTCATGTATATGCCCCTTTATAAATACTAAACAGACAACAGAACGGAATATTCAAGGATTTTCGACTTGACCTCAATTCCGACATATCAGTTCTTTAACCATTGGAGACCTTTATAGATCCATGGCTCAACATGAGTACATCCTGCTGTATCCAAATTGAAACTACAATGGTCCACCGCTTGATTTACAAAGAATATGGCATACCCTCGATCTTTAGATTCGGAATTGAGGCTGATTCAAGATTCGCGCTTATGATATAAACGTTGGTGGAGATACGGATTACTATGAAAGCTGCAACAGAGGATATTTCTGCAATACACGATGGCCCTGGGCTGTTTAAACCGAAACTGGTTATGTGCAACTTCATTCCCGAAATACAAAAGCTCGGGGATTTTGCACGTCAACATGACTTCTCCGGAATCGACTATTCCTTTGATTTGGAGAATCTGCCCAGGACTCCAGCGCTGGAGTCCTCATGGGTGAAGGAGATGGCGACTCTGGAACCGTTTGAAGTTCGCTATCACTGCCCATTTGAGCGGGTAGATTTGGGACATGACGATACGGAGAAAGCTGAAGAGGCAGAAGCTCTTTTCCGGCGAGTCATACGCCTCATTTCAAAGGCTGGAGGTAGATACGTAACGATCCACATCGGATTGGGGCACGATTCGACCGAACCCCTTTCTTGGGAGTCTTCTATAGATAAACTGAGACGCCTGGTGAACTTCGGAAGGACAATGAAAGTGAAGGTTTGCCTTGAAAATCTGGCCTGGGGATGGACAAGCAAGCCGAATCTGTTTGAAAAGCTGGTCCGTAGAAGCGGCGCCGGTATTACCCTGGATATCGGTCATGCCCACGCTTGTGAATCGGTTCAAAGCAAGCACTATACGTTTGAAGATTTTATTGCGCCTCACCCGGAAAAGGTTTTCAACGCCCATATTTACCATACCGAAATTCCTGACCAGGGACATATAACTCCGAAAATTGTGGGGGATATCGCAGAACGACTTTCTCTTCTTCGGGATATCGATTGTAACTGGTGGGTTTTAGAGATCAGGCAAAAAGAGGGATTATTAAAAACCCGAAAGATTGTAGATGAATATCTGACCCGAATTCTTCACGAGGCTTCGGTCGCTTCGCCTACAAAACAGGGCGGTAAAAGTTTGTGAGAAATTCGGGTTCATGGCAAGGTTGATATGCGCTTCCGATACGGCATGATTCACGGTCGCTTCCAGCCGTTCCATCTTGAACACCTGCGCTACTTCCATCTGGCATGGGAACATTCCGAAAAGATGATCGTAGGCATCACCAATCCCGATCCGAGCACTATCGTGGTAGATGAATCGAGTGATCATCGTCATCTTCCTGAAGAGAATCCTCTTACTTTCGTAGAACGGCTCAAGATGATCCAGGATACCCTGCATGGCGAGGAGTACCCAATGGAACACATTTATATCGTCCCCATGCCTATCCACCACCCCGAACGCTGGCGACATTATATTCCACCCGATACCGCAATATTCGTTGTGTCCTATTCAGACTGGGAGAGAAAAAAGGCGGACCGATTTCGGGCTGCGGGCTACGAGGTTATAGAAATGGATCATTTAAAAAAAGGGATCAGTGGCCAGCAGATACGTTCTCTGATCCGCGCTAACGGGAACTGGGAGGAACTGGTTCCACAGGCTGTCGCACGCTTCATCCGGCAGAGACCTGAAGGTGGGCTGTGAGCTGGAAGACAAAACCTACAGACCGGTTTATTTTGAGGTTCATCAAGCTCCATATATCGGCGCCGATATCCTGGCGCCTGGTACGCCTTCGACCCGACATCCGACCGGCGGTTCTCACATTCACCGCCGCATTATCGGGAATCACAGGAGGATTTGCATTCGGCCTGGGATACGCCTGGTTGGGAGGATTGCTCGCGGCATCGGCACAAGTTCTGGACGGAGTGGACGGCCAGGTCGCAAGATTGACCGGTAGAGTCACTCCCGAGGGAGCCCTGCTGGACTCGGTCCTGGATCGCTACATGGACTTTGCCCTCTTGTTCGGGATACTTTTTCATTCTCTCCGCTATTCAGCCGATATCGGCGGGATGGGAGACATCCCCAACTGGACCTGGATAATTCCGCTCGCAGGTCTGGCCGCTGCAGGCAGCAGCCAGGTCAGCTATGCAACAGCCCGCGCAGCGGATCTCGGGCTCAAATTCAAACGGCCGGAACATGCCGGAAAAGGAAGCCGCACCGCAGTCATAATTCTCTGTGGGCTGCTCACTCCTTTCTGGATTCACTTTCCTCTTGTCGCGTTGATATACCTCGCCGTCCACCCGAACCTCGCAGTGGTTGTCTCGATAGCGAAATTGAAGGGTCGTTAGCCCCCATTTCAAGAATCGGTTTCAGCCACAGTTCCAATACTGTGATTTTGAAACGAGTTGATCTATTAATATATCAATGAACATTTCGGTTGGGAGAAGGTCACATCGCCGGAACACCCTTAACCCGCATGTCTTTATTTGCGGCCTAACCGTGACGATCCTTCGATTGCATTTTCCGGAGGATGGCTCGTCCGGGCCACCAGGCACTACAAATAAGAATCACGACCGCTGCCAAACCTATTAAGGGCAGCACAATGGCAAGGATTGACAAGGCAGTGGCGCCGCCTGCTTCTGCTGTAGATAGTAGAGGATTTCCTAAACCCGCAGTATTCATGGATGAAGCCACCCGTGTCATGCTCGTAACAGAATGGACCATTCCAGCAATTCCCCCTCCAGCGATAATGGCGAGAGACCACCGCAGGAAAGGACTGACATCTGCAACTGAAGACGCCATAACAATGGCGCCCGCTATAACGGCGGCAGGAGCACCAATGACATCAAGGATATGATCCAACCAGGGAATATAATAACCTGAGATTTCAAGCACTGTCGCAACAACAAATGCTATCAATGCGGGATAGGTTCCGATCCACTCGAAACCGGAGGAGAGGGTAAGATGACCGGCCAGGGAAGCAATACTCATCACCAGCAGTGGAACAAATACCCTGAATCCGCATGCAGCGCTTAATCCCAGACCGACGATCACACCCAGAATCGTTTCACTGTCCAATTACTGCACTCCTTCATTAAAAAAGTCTCTGTAAATCGACTCCCTCTCCAGTATAAACGAAAAAACAGAAGCGCATATCCAATTCCTGGTGCTGAATTTTCTGATAGCATGCCTGACTTTAAAAGCCTGGACGCAAAGCCATCTTGAAAATTTGTTATAGTGGATGTTTACAGATTATGGGATTTGTTTCAGCTGGGCTGGAGTGAGATCAACATTTATCGAACTGGATCACAGACCTGGACAAGGACGGCTATATGAAGATTTCCATTGAAGAACTCAAAGGCTTAACCGTGAAGGCACTTAGAAATCAAGGCTACAACGAGGAGGAAACATCGATCCTGCTTGAGATCCTTTTATATGCCCAGCTGAGAGGGAACAATCAGGGGATTGTGAAGCTCATCGGCAAGGGAATGCCGAAAGATCCCGGCGTTCAGGAGATCGAAATTGAAAAGGAAACCCCTGTTTCGGTACGAATCAATGGGAATCAGAACCACGCTATGCTGGTTGTAAGCAAGGCCCTGGAATTCGTTCTGCAAAAGGCGAGTTCTAGAGGATTCGCCCTGGCCGCAACCAACAATACCAGCACTTCGTCCGGAGCTATAGGATACTTCGCCAGGAAGATCGCTGAAGCGGGCTTGATCGGCTTTGTTTTTTCAAGAGCTCCGGAAAGAGTAGCAGCCTACGGATCATACGATCCCGTGTTCGGAACCAATCCCATTGCAATCGCCCTCCCGGCAAGACCCGATCCAGTGGTTCTGGACATGTCCACAGCCGCCATGTCCTTTTACGGAGTTTTGCAGGCCAAAACCTCCGGCACGCGCCTGCCGGAAGGTATCGGCTATGACGCTAACGGAAACCCGTCAATCGATCCGACTGCGGTTATAGGAGGAGCTCTCAAATCATTTGATGGAGGATTTAAGGGCTCTGCGTTGGCGCTGATAGTGGAAACACTGGCCGGACCGTTGGCGGGTGCCTCCTATAGCGGGCAACAGGACAGCAGGAAGAACTGGGGGCATCTATTAATCGCCATTGACCCGGAACTGCTTGTGGACAAAAACGAATTTCAAGCAAACCTCAAAAGTCTGATAACGAGAATAAAAAAATCGGCTAAACTTGCCGGAGTTGAAGAAATATTAGTTCCTGGAGAAAGAGGCGACTCCATCCTGAAAGATAGTGTGGATTCAGGAGAAGTGGAGATAGAGGACAAATTGCTTGCAGAATTGAGAAAAGCGGCAATGTAGCTGACAGGTACATGGCAGGACACTGATGGCGAGAGAAAAGAAGACTACCGTCAGAGGATCGATAAACAATTTGGATGAACTCGTACGCAGAGCGGGCATTCATCTTAAATCCCGGGAAAAACCGTCCGATGCTGCGAAAACTCCGATTCCGGCAAAATCGAGGCGAGTGCCGGGAGAATTAACCAGGGAGCCCACGGACGAGGAAATTTTTTCGGAAGCAATGGATGGCGTGGAACACCTTTTCTGGAAGCATATGCCGCACTCGCCCTCTAAACCTGCCAGAGCGACTGAGGAAGATTTTGATTTCGGACAGCATAAAATGATGCAGGAAGCGATGGAAGGAAACACCCCCATCCCGATTCCTGAGCATCCGGAGTATATTGAAGGATGGATCGGAGTGGCGGGGAAACGGTTTCTGCCGAATCTGCGCAACGGGCTCTATTCCATACAGGGACAGATCGACCTTCATGGGCTGACTCAGGAAGAAGCCCGGGTAGCGGTTGAAGAGTACATAATTCGCATGTCGCGTTATCGATCTTGCTGCATAAAAATCATTCACGGGCGCGGAATAAATTCCCCCATCAATCGGGCTACCTTGAAAGACATCCTTCCCCGCATGCTTTCTACGCGAAGAATGTCGCGCTTTGTTGTGGCGTATGCCTTAGCCCCTTTGCGAGATGGAGGAGTGGGATCGATGTACGTGCTTCTCAGACGTTCACATCACTGATTGTCGCCCTTATTCTTAGCAGATAGGAGAAGGTGTTAAGGCAAATAACCGTTCGTTAAATTTGGATCTAGGCAGCATGACAAAGTCTCTCAGTGGACAGATCGGAAAATTTACCGCATCCTCGACTCGGTATCGTCGAGTAGGTCAACTTGTGCGAGAACAGGAAAACGAGCTTAACCGATTACGGTTAGAAAACGCTCGACTTGAAGTTGAGTTGGAGAATCGCCGGCAGCGCATAGAGCGATCGCTCGGCCAGCACCGGGCACTTTTAAAAGAAAAACAGAAGCTTGAGCAAGAGCCGGAAGAAATTTTTAAGTCGGAATCCTGGAAACTTACCGCACCGCTTCGGAAACTTGGTTTAGTCAAAAAACTATTTCCTTTGATTCGCTTTCGCAGTCATAAGTTAGCGCTTACCGCATTGGATTACGAAAATTTTGAGAAAAGCATCGTAAAATCCTATGCGCTTAGTTCTATCAGAGAATACTTTCCGTCTGGCTGGGTATGGATTAGAGGAAGTTTTAACGATCTCACCAACAGCGTTCTTTACACTTTATTTTTCGATGACGGCAATGGTTTTAGTGACGAGCGGCGTCTGATGCTTACTTTTGCTGATGAGAATCATGGAAAGCTTCTCGTTCGATTCCCAAAATATGAAATCAAGGCGGTATGGAAGCGCTTTAAATATATTTTGATCAATCCCAAAGCCTTTTATGAACAGCTAAGGCGCTTCATAAAAATTCTTAAGGGCGGGGGACTTACGGCTTTAAAAGCCAAACTCCTGGCGGATGAAAAACTCAACTTTTATCAGGAGTGGATTCATAAATACGATCTTTTGAGCGACCAAGACCGTGCTGCCATAAGGGAAAAGATAGCTGGGTTTCTCTCAAGACCGCTTATCTCCGTAGTGCTGCCGGTTTATAATACCCCGGAGAAGTTTCTACGAGCAGCGATCGAATCAGTTCGAAACCAGCTTTACGAAAATTGGGAGCTTTGTATCGCCGATGACCACTCCCCGAAACCGCATGTACGCAAGGTTCTTGAAGAATATCGAGCCAAAGACGATCGCATTAAAGTAGTTTATCGCAAAGAAAATGGTCATATCTCGGTAGCCTCGAACAGCGCCATCGAGCTGGCTACCGGAGAGTTTCTGGCACTTCTTGATCACGACGATGAGCTTTCTGAACATGCCTTGTATTTCGTTGTGAACGAAATAAACGAACATCCCGACGCGGCGCTAATCTATAGTGATGAAGACAATCTGACCGAGTTCGGAATGCGCTTTAATCCATTTTTCAAGCCGAACTGGAACCCAGAGCTGCTTTATGGACAGAATTGCGTCTGTCATCTCGGAGTTTATCGAGCCGATCTCGTGCGAAAGATTGGAGGCTTTAGAAAGGGATTCGAGGGAGCTCAAGATTGGGATTTAGTGCTGCGCTTCATTGAGCAAATTTCAGAAGCTCAGATCCGCCATATTCCCCAGATTTTATACCACTGGCGGGTTATTCGGGGTTCAACTGCGCATTCCGCCACTGCAAAGCCGTATGCCTTACGGGCCGGCTGTGAAGCGATTGAGGATCACTTTGAACGGACACGCACCAGAGCCAAAGTAGAGATACTGGAAGATATTGCTAATTACCGCATAATCTATGCACTGCCGCAAACACAACCCTTGGTAAGCCTCATTATTCCGACTCGCGATAAGGCCGAATTCTTGCAGCGCTGTGTTACGAGCATTCGTGACAAGACGAACTATAAGATTTATGAGTTGGTAATTGTCGATAACGACAGCGTCGAAGCTCGAACGCTTGATTACCTGGAAGAGCTGGAACAGGAACCTAATGTTACGATCGTACGTGACAAAGCGCCCTTTAATTTTGCACGTTTGAATAATCAAGCCGCCCAGCATGCCAAAGGAGAGCTGCTTGGTTTCTTAAACAATGATCTTGAGGTCATTAACAGCAATTGGCTTAGAGAGATGGTTTCAATCTGCTGCCAGGAAGGAGTCGGTGGCGTGGGTGCCAGACTCTGGTATCCGAATAATCTTTTACAGCACGGCGGTGTCATACTGGGAATTGGTGGTGTGGCGGGGCATTCACATAAGGGCCGCCCGCGCTATGATCCCGGCTATTTTAATCGGGCGTCTCTGGTAGGTTGCTTTTCGGCGATTACGGCTGCTTGTCTTTTGATGCCGCGGCGTGTTTTTGATGAAATTAAGGGCTTTGATGAACAAGCACTTGCGATCGCCTTTAATGATATTGATCTGTGTTTACGAATTCGTGAGCAAGGCTACCGTATTGTCTGGACTCCGTACGCTGAGCTTTACCACCATGAGTCGGCCAGTCGCGGATATGAAAACACCAAAGAAAAGTTTCAGCGCTTTGAAAAGGAAATCAAGGTGATGCAGGGCCGTTGGGGTGCATTGCTTCAAAACGATCCCTACTATAATCCCAATTTAACACTTGAAAGCGAAGATTATGCTTTAGCGTTTCCTCCGCGGGCTCAAAAACCCTGGAAAGTAAAAAGCTTACGGTTTGAGTCCGCAGCATGAAGATTACTTAAGAATTTTGCTGTTTGGAGAACCGGCGCTTAATTTCGCTCGACTCATTCGATCGCCATTCTCCAAGTTCAAGCAGACAGGAGAAATATGAGTTAGACTCGTGTTTTCATAAATCCGATATAAAGCAGAATGAAATAAACGACTGGTGGCGGTAATGAAGGTACCGTCAGTCATCGAGATATGCAGAAATCATCGACTATATATCTTCTTGTGGGATATATAGGGAACTCACTTCTCCGGGATGCGTTTTTATGCCGTCATGCCGATACATCCAATCCTTAACACCAACTGTATATTCCGCTATTGAACAACACCATTTTGTTCTCAGCGCGAAAATTGTACAATACCTACCCTGTTCCGATGTACAATTCGACACAACGAAAACCGGAGCAGGGCTGAGATCATCAACGGAGGCTTAAGATGGCGGAATATCGACCATGGACGTGGAAAGTACCCGAAACCAGCAAGGACATGGGACGCACGATCAACCGGCAGGACGCATTCGAGAGAGTCAGCGGACAGGCGGTATTTACGAGAGATGTCCATCTCCCCGGAATGCTCTACGGGAAAATCCTCCTTTCTCCCTACCCGCATGCGCGGATCAAGAGCATCGATACGAGCCGGGCCGAAGCGCTCGCGGGCGTGCGGGACATCTTGAAATACGATGACCCGGACATCGAGTTCGACAACGAAACACTGCCGGGTTTTCAACTACAACCTTCTGACCCTGCCCCGAACCTCCGAATTCTTCCAGCACCCGATGGGTGTCGTGGTTGTGGCCGATACCGAAGAAATATGCGACCGCGCGCTGCGGCTCCTGAAAATAGAATGGGAAGAAGGACCGTTCATCCTTGATATGGAGGAATCCCTCAAGCCGGACGCGCCGAAGATCATGCCTGAGGTGAAGCTCATGAACGCGAGCGCCAAAGAGCCCAATACGGTTCTGACCGATCGCGCCGAATTCGGCAATGTCGAGGCAGGTTTCGCCGATGCCGACAAGGTGATTGAATATACCATCACTCGCGCCCGGAATACGCCGGCAGGTGTTGAGCCCATTGTATGCGTTGCCCAGTGGAGGGGCGATTTTCTCGATCTCTGGGTCCATCACCAGGATCTTCCTCAAGCTACGGTTACTACTTCGAACACGGTCCGTGAAAAACCCCGGGCTCCTCTTGCTGAGTGGGCCAAGATCACCGTCACGATGCCCTACCAGGGCTCGTGGTACGGCGGCTTTTCATGGCTTTCCTACTCCTATGCCTTTATCCGCCTCACCGCGATCCTCGCCAAAAGAGCGGCGGGGAAACCCGTGAAACTGCTCTGGGACGAGAGCGGCTATTACTGCGGCGGCGACGATGAGGGGACTTATAAATGCAAGGTCGGAGTCAAGAAAGACGGCACTATCACTGCGTTACATTGGCACATGCTTGGGATTCGAAATCCCGCGGTTGATAAGACGCGTGTCAGCACCAAAATCCCCAACATCCTTGGCACACAGGAATGGGCTCTGGTCAATACAGGGCACAATATGTGTTTCCGGCACGGATCCCATACTTGCGTCCCACACAACGTAATGTTTGCCCGTGCTGCTGCGGAAATGGGATTGGACCCGACAGAAGTCGCGCTGAAAAACGATGGTTGCGCCGGCCATGATTGGGAATGGGTCACCCGGTACCAGAAGGAAAATGGATTCCCCCAGAGATGGAGCCTCAAGGAAGTACTCGATAAAGGCAAGAAGGAGATAGGATGGGACGAGAAATGGCATACACCAGGAACTAATAAGCTCCCGAACGGGAAGATGCATGGACTGGGTTTCATCCACGTGAATGAATGGCACTGGCACGCGCCCACGCCCGGCAGCTCCTTCGCATGCGTGACGCTGCGTGAGGGTAAAGCCGCGATTATCGGAGCTCGTTCCGATATGGGGATTGATACGGAGTCGGGCGCGCGTCTTGCAGTAGCCTCGGAAGCCGGGCTCAAGTACGAAGATACTGTCATACAGGAGCGCCGTTCCGACAATACGAATTACCACCTGTGGCAACCGGGAGGTTCCTTTGGAACATGTTACATCAACACCCAGCTAATCCCCGCTGCCAGGGCATTAAAACAAAAAATCCTTGAATACGCAGTAAGGCCGAGGCCGGCTTTGTTTGCCGGCTCCGCACGTTCCCCCATCTTCCCCGATAAGAAGCCCGAAGATCTGGATATCAAAGACAGCATGATTTTCGAGAAAGCGAACCCCGATAACCGAAAGACAGTGAGAGAGGTGGCGGATACCTGGTGGGCACGGGATCCTGCGATCTTCCACCCTCCTGTATCCGACAGCGGCCATGGATATGAAGCCGACGGATCACAGAACCCTCAATCGTATGCGATGCCCCGGCAGGCACATTTCATTGAAGTTGAGGTTGACACGGAAACGGGAATGGTCGACGTGACCAATATAGTCTGCGTCAACGATGTCGGCCACCTGTTCAACGCCCAAGGAGCCTATGCCCAGCAATACGGCGGCGCTGTTATGGGGTTGGGCCGAAGCGGTACCGAGGAGCATATCTTCTGTCCCCGCACCGGAGTGGCCCTCAATTACGATCTGATTGGGTACCACATAGGAACGATGAATGACTATCCGGTTACCCAATGCCTGATCAACGAAAGCCACTTGGGATACGCAGCCTATGGCGCCTGTGGCATCGGTGAAAACATCGGGGCCAGCATGTCGGGGGTCACGGTTTCCGCCATCCACAATGCCACAGGCAAATGGGTCCTGGATTATCCGACGACTCCGGATAAGGTCCTGAAAGCGCTTGGGAAAATATAAAGACGCAGAAATCTCACTCCTGCAACGACCGTGATGCCCTCTCGAGACACACTTAGAATATCGCGAGGGAACAGACTTTATTCTACCGCTTTGTATGTCATTGATGGATTATATTGGCGTTTACCAGCTGCACCCGTAGCGGATTGGAGAGATTAACGCCTGTTTTAAAGTATCCTTCCCTATCTATCCTGCGTTTTAGTTTCTGATAAGATAACTGGATACGACCCAGTAAAGGAGGTTCTCTTCCAGCTTGCGGGGATGATATTCGGCCAATGTCTCACATACACAAAAATCTTTATCCTTTGATACAAATGCATCGTATGTTGATGGTATCTCTTCCGGAATGTGTGAAACTGAACAGGGTATTGGCATTGCATCCTTTCGGTAAATGAGTGGGCTGCAATACCTCGAATTACGGACAACTCCAAGAAGCCAACTTTATCTGAACATCGATGGGGAAGTTTGCGG
>JARRLM010000011.1:0-10918 GCA_037386985.1 Acidobacteriota bacterium
TTAAAAATCGCTGATTGTGAAACTGACACATCGGTTTGTATTACGGGAAAAAGCCGGAAAGCCTTAGCCAAAGGCTGGGGAGAGGAGAAGCCTTCATGGTTTTTTCCTAAGGAGGAAGCTCCGACCGACGGTTGGAATTCTTTACTCTCGAATTCAGGGACCAGGAGTCCGCTTCGGGTCCAGCTTCCCGGTTACGGCTTCCGTGGCTTCTCTGCCTTGACCGGTTTTGCGTTGACCCCGAATACTCCCATAAAATTCTCCTATTTTCATTGATACATTTTTGCTCATATTCCGTATCTTACACGAGACTGGAAGGGCATTTCCGGTCTCCCCTTACGAGTCTGGGAGCCAGGGTTCCCAGGCTCGTTCCTCTTTAAAAAACTAACTTCATGTGACTCGCTACTGCCGGGTCTACTATAATATTTTATCCTCAGAAGCCCCGTAAACGCCGAGCCCTGCAAGGTCCAGGTTTATAAACCGGGCTTTTCGGCAATCCTGCGGTTACTCCATTCTGGAAATTCCTTCAGTGCGATCTCGATGCCGTGATTCATAGTATATTGCCCACGGCATTGGAAACCGAATTTCTACAATCACGAGGGCTGGGATCCGGCGACGGGATATCCCAAACGGAAAACCCTTGAAGATCTGGGCATGAAGCATGTCGCCGATGTGCTTAAGAGCACAAACCTGCTGGGCACCTTATGAGTGTAGTTCTGAGTTCTAAGTTCTGAGTTCTGAGTAGGGGCGAACCTTGTGTTCGCCCGTCGTTTCGCAACTGCAGGTCGTTGCTCCACTACCCACAATCATTCCAACTTCAATCACGGTAGGGGCGAACCTTGTGTTCGCCCGTCTTCTCGTATAAACGGACCTGATGTATCGGCGAACTCTGGGTTCACACCCATATTTTTAATGATTGCAGCCCCTCCCAGAACTCAGAACTCAGAACTCAGAACTATTCAATTGTTTTCGGTACAATTTTCTCAGCGACATAAAGTAAGAATGGTAGTTTTCTGAGGCATAGTCGGGAAACGTCCAGGGAAGCGTCCGCCATGCGCCCCTTTCGTAATGGAGCGTCACCTCCGCGTAGATGTTCTGCGCGATGAGGATCCTGTGATAGAAATTTTTTGTTGAAGCCAATACCAGTTTTGATTCCTCGATATACCCTGGATCCAGGTTGACGGGGCGGGACACCTGCGTCCACTCTGCTGCGAATTGGGATTCCATCTCATTGGTACCTATCTTTATATCAGCGATGGAAGGCGGTTCGATCAATTTCTCAAAACCGAGGAAGTAACGATAGATGGGATACCCCATCGTTTCATTGTAGTAGCGGGTCCATTCAAACGGGAATTGTCCGCTCCGTGAATCTATTGCGCCGTAGACGGATGACAGCTTCTGTTCAACCGCTGGAAGAATGTCTGCGAGGGAGGTGAGCACTCCCATGAAAAGTTTGACCGGTGCGGGAGATGTAACAGCGCCCATAACCGCCTACCTCCGATACCGGGTCGGATCCGGAATATGCGCTTCCTCGAATCCTTTGCGCCGGAGAATACAGGAGTCGCAAGCACCGCATGCAAGACCTTCTACGGAAGGATCATAGCAGCTGTGAGTCAGCGAGAAATCCACACCGGCTTCAGTCCCGGTTTGTATGATTTCGGATTTGCTCATATGCAGCAGCGGAGCGTGGATCCTGTAACGGGAGGATCCTTCTACTCCCGCTTTTGTCGCAAGGTTGGCCAACCGCTCGTAGCTGGTCAGAAATTCGGGCCGGCAATCGGGATATCCGGAGTAATCGATCGAATTCACCCCAATAAATATATCCTGGGCGTGGAGGACCTCGCACCACCCTAGAGCGAAGCTGAGAAAAATGGTATTGCGTGCAGGCACATACGTAATCGGAATACCGTCGGAAATCTTTTCGAGATCCCTGTTTTTAGGCACATCGATATCGGCTGTGAGGGCGGATCCGCCGAATATGGTTAGATCGATTCTGGCAATGACATGATCCCTGATGCCTAAAGACTGTACGACATTGCCGGCGGCGCTCAATTCGCAATGATGGCGCTGGCCGTAATCGAAGCTCAAGGCATGAACTTCGAAGCCCTGTTTTATTGCTATGGCCATTGCCGTGCTGGAGTCCACCCCTCCACTGGCGAGGGCGACTGCATGCTTGCCGGGTGTCATGTAAAACTCTCCTCATTGATTCGTCTTCCAGCATTATCCATGACTGTCAAGTGCGCGACAACAGGAGGCTGAAAATATTCGTTGTTTGCGCGCAATTGTCCGGCATTGGCCTGTGCGCGATGGCTTGCGAATGTTAGAATAATCCGTTTCCGGAGGAATAATGCTTCAAATCAAAGGATTAGGGAAAGCATTTCGCGGCGAATGGCTTTTTCGCTCGCTGGATTCTCAGATCAACGAGCGGGACCGGATCGGTCTTGTCGGGGATAACGGAACAGGGAAGTCCACGCTGATGAAAATGATTGCGGGACTCATGCCTGCAGATGAAGGGGAAGTGATCGGCGCCCGGGGCCTGACTTTCGGATACCTGCCGCAGGACGGCCTTTTTGCACGGGGAAGTACGCTTCTGGAAGAGGTGCTGTCGGTTTTCGAATCGCTGAGAGTTCTCGAGAAAGAGATCCGGCAACTGGAATATGAGTTGGCCGATATGCAGCACTCGGGATCGGAGTATGAGAGGAAGATGGAGCGCTATGCGCTGATCACCCAGAAGTTCCGGCTGGAGGAAGGGTCCTCGATCGAGGCCAGGGCGGGGTCCGGGCTGC
The DNA here is from genome assembly GCA_037386985.1 of Acidobacteriota bacterium. Lineage (GTDB taxonomy): Bacteria > Acidobacteriota > UBA6911 > UBA6911 > UBA6911 > UBA6911. Next base: position 2,784 of record JARRLM010000011.1, read on the forward strand.
TGGGATTGGGATTCTCCCGAAATGATCTGAATCGATCCTGTGAGGAATTCAGTGGTGGATGGCAGATGCGGCTAGCGCTTGCGAAGCTTCTTCTGCAAAAACCGAGTTTGCTACTCCTCGATGAACCGACCAATCACCTGGATCTGGAAGCGCGCAACTGGTTGGAGGATTTCCTTAAAGCTTATCCTCATGCTCTGGTTCTGGTTTCCCACGATCGCTACTTTCTGGATTCCTGTACGGAACGCATTCTGGAGATCAGAAATCGTTCCATATATTTTTACAAAGGGAATTATACGGATTTCCTTGACCAGAGGGAGGAGCGTATAGAGCAGCTTAAGGCTGCGTATGATGCGCAACAGAAGGAAATTGCCCGAATCAAGGCTTTTGCGGACAAATTCCGCTATAAGGCGACCAAGGCGGCGCAGGTCCAGAGCCGGCTGAAAGAACTGGAACGCATGGAGCGTATCGAGATTCCGCCCGATGCTAAACCGATACGAATCCGGTTTCCGGAAGGGCCTCGAACAGGGCGTACGGTCATCGAATTGTCCGGTGTTACTGCGGGTTACGGCGATGTTCCTGTTTTCGAGGACCTGCATTATATTCTGGATAAAGGCGAGCGCATTGCGCTTGTCGGTCCAAATGGAGCGGGAAAATCGACGTTTATGAAGATCCTGGCAGGCAGGCTGCCTCTTACTAAAGGGCTGTGCAAGGAAGGACACAATGTTATCGTTTCTTATTTTTCCCAGGATCAGGAAGACCTACTCTCTTCCGAAAAAACAGTCTGGGATGAAGTCTATTCGGTTGCCCCGAATTATATCGTACCGCAACTGCGTAATCTGCTGGGCTGCTTCCTGTTTTCCGGTGACGAGATTGAAAAACCTGTGTCGGTTCTAAGTGGCGGTGAGCGGAGCCGCCTTGTTCTATGCAAACTTCTGCTGTCCCCTGCCAATTGCCTGCTTCTGGACGAGCCGACCAATCACCTCGATATACGGTCGAAGGATATTTTGATGGATGCGCTCCTGCAGTATCAGGGAACGATTGTTTTTGTAAGTCACGATCGGTATTTCCTTGACGGTCTTGCTACGGGCGTTCTGGAAATAGGAAATCGTACAGCTGTTCCATATCTGGGAAATTATGAGGACTATGTCCGCAAGAAAGCTGAAATGGAACTGAAGCAGGCGGACCTTTCTGAAAAAACGCAAACTGTTTCCTCGCTGTCTGGTCAAGACGGCTCTGTGGAGCGTTCTGAGATCCGAAAGAAAAAGGTGAATCCTATCAAGATCCAACAGATGAAAGATAAGATAGGGAAGCTTGAGGCACAGATTCACCTGCATGAAACCAGGGTTGCAGTTCTGAATCAGATGCTGGCTTCCGAGGAGCTCTACCGAGACCACCAGCTTTTCCGATCTACCATGCAGGAACATGACCATCTGCAGGCGGAATTGATCCGTCTCATGGCTCAATGGGAAAACCTGAATACCGAACTGGATGCCATGCAGTAATGAATCCCGTTTAAATCCACGGCCTCAGGCCTTGTGACCTCGAGAGGCTGTGCCGATCCGGGAGTCTACGGGGAAGGATCTAGAGTTTGTTTGCCATACAACGTCAGGTTTTTATCGTCGTTTAAAAGACGTGCACGTTCGCAATCGGTATCGGAATCGCTATCGCTATCGGGGTCGATATCGAAACCGACTGCGATCCCGATACCCACCCCGATAATGCTGTTCGTGCCGCATCGAGCGGCCTACATAATCAAGCCCCCGGCTCTGCCGGAGGTCTTAGGACTTGAAAGAAAGCGGGTAAAGTGTGATTTCATTCCAGGCAGTTATATTCGATCTGGACGGGTTGCTTCTCGACACAGAGCGTATCGCTCTCGACGCTTTTAATGAAACATGCAGACATTTCAATATCGAAGACCATAATGGGCTTTTCCTGAGATGTATCGGAACCAATCAAGCCCTGGGTGAAAAAATACTGATGGAGGGACTTCCGTCGCATATTGATTTTTCATCCTTCAGCAGCATATGGTATGAGAACTACAGAGCGAGGATCCAGAATAAGCCAGTTCCTATGAAGGATGGCGCGCTCGATCTTCTCGAATATCTGTCTTTGAAGCATTTATCGGTTGCTGTGGCTACATCCTCGAAAACAGAAAGGGCTGTTGAAAAACTTCGGAATGCCGAAATACTTCACTTCTTTAAAGTTGTCGTGGGAGGCGATCAGGTGCAAAAAAGCAAACCATCTCCCGATACTTTCCTCAAGGCGGCTGAACTCATGGCCGTGGATCCCGGAAAATGTCTCGCTCTGGAAGATTCGGAAAATGGAGTGCGGTCAGCGGTGGCAGCGGGTATGACTGTCATACAGATTCCCGAACATGTGCCTCCATCGCAATCCCTTATCGAATTGGGACATACAATTGTCGACAGCCTAAACGACGTCAGAGTATGGCTGGAGGGCGAACCACGATAGTATATTGTCCATAAATTAGATGGTCCGTGCCCAAATCATTGAAGTTTCTGGTGTTCGATTTTCATGCATTTGGATTGAACGGCGACAAGGCCTGCGTCGGCCGCTTTTCTGGCGGATTCGTTATGGGCCAGCCCGAGTTGCATCCATACCACCTTTGTCTTTATCTTTATGGCTTCATCTACAATTCCGGGAACAGCATCGATGTTCCGAAAAATGTCTACGATGTCGACCTGTACGGGGATGGATGCAAGATCGGGATAGGATTTTTCTCCCAGGATTTCCGGTTTGGTCGGATTGACGGGGATAATGGTATACCCGTGCTCTTTCAAATATTCGGCTACCCTGTAGCTGTCTCTTTCCGATTTGTCGGAAAGACCGACTACGGCGATAGTTTTACTGTTTTCGAAAATTGCCTTGATTTCGTCATCCGGCGGATTCGATTCCGGAAACTCGCACGATTGTTTTTCTGCCATTTTCACCTACAACTGGATTTGAATGTATGTCCGGCTTGAATAAATATTCGCCCCGGCATGTATGAAATGCGGATTAGAGTTCCTCAATCCCGATCAGGGGTTGCCCCTTTTCTACCGCCTGTCCCGCAGTTGCCAGTATTTTGACAATCCGGCATTTCTTTGGAGCGGTTATTTCGTTGAAAAGCTTCATGGCTTCGACAATGCAGACCTTGCCGCCCGCTTCCACTACGTCCCCCTCTTTAATGAAGTCGTCTTTTCCGGGTCCGGGAGCCAGATAAAGAGTGCCGACGAAAGGTGCATCTATGGTTGCGGAGTACTCGGCAGGCACCTCATCTTCTTCTTCCGCCGGTGGTGGGGCATCGGGCTCCTGAGCTTGAGCTGTGGAGGCCGGTACGTCTGAACCGGGAGATACGATATTTACCGCTCCAGAGATAATTCCCGTTGGACGAATCGCTATAGTGGAATCACCCTTCCTGAGAACCAGTTCTTCCACAGTTAATCCGTCAATTTTATCGAGTACCTCTTTTGCGACATCCGGTATATCCATTGGTATGCTGTTTCTTGAAGGCAATTGTCCTGTCGCGGCTGCGTCCTTGCCGTTCTCCTGTTCGGCTGCTTCCTTTTCCTGTTCGGCCTTCATCTTTTGAATTTCAAGATCCGCCGGACTCTCCGGACGCTGTTCGGGCGGCAGAGAGCGCCATTTAAAAAACTCTAGCGCCGGCTCGGGGAGAAGAATATAGGAGATTATGTCTTCCTCATGTTCAATATATTTCGGATCAATGCTGTCCGATCCCCCGGGAAGCATGGGGCTCAGGTCGTCGGCCGGACGATGATCGATCGGCTTCTCCTTGCCGAGTATCTTCTTTATGAACGCTTTTCTGATCGGTACCGGGGATCTGCCGTACTTGCCTCGGACATAATCCTTCACCTCGTTGGGAACAATTTTGTAGCGTTCTCCTCCGATGATATTCATGACCGCCTGTGTCCCGACAATCTGGCTTGTGGGTGTCACGAGAGGGGGGTATCCGAGGTCCTCGCGGACGCGAGAGACTTCATCCAGCACCTCGGGCAGTTTGTCGAGGGCATTCTGCATGGACAGTTGCGATTTGAAATTGGAGATCATTCCGCCCGGAATCTGGTGTACGAGTATTCCGGGGTCTATAAATGAGACGGATCCGGATCCCTGTCGTCGGTGCGGTGCCAGCTCGTTGAAGTGCCTCGCCACCCTGTCAAGAGCTTCGACATCAAGGCCTGCGGAATAGTTTGTCTCGGCGAATATCGCGCTCATTGTTTCCACCGGCGGCTGGGAAGAGAATCCGGCCATGGACGAGATCGCGCAATCGATGGCGCCTGCACCGCTGCGGACACCTTCCACGTATGTTGCGATCGCCATGCCGCTCGATGCGTGACAATGCAGTTGGATCGGGATGTCGAATTCATTGACAAGTCCCGTAACCAGCCGTTCGGCGCTGATGGGCGACAGGATGCCGGCCATGTCCTTGATGCAGAGAGAATCGATTCCGAGATCCACCTGCTCGCGGGCGTAAGAAATATATTTTTCTACCGTATGCACTTTGGAAATGGTGTAGCAGAGCGTGCCCTGCGCATGCCCCCCATGTTTTTTCACCGCCTTAACCGCAGCTTCAAAGTTCCGGGAGTCATTCAAGGCGTCAAATACTCTGAAAATATCAATCCCGTTCTCACAGGCGAGTGCGACAAACCTGTCGACAACGTCATCGGCATAATTGCGGTACCCTACAAGGTTCTGCCCCCGCAGCAGCATCTGGAGAGGCGTGTTCTTCGCTTTGGCTTTTATCTGCCGGAGCCGTTCCCATGGGTTTTCCCTCAGGAACCGGAGACAGACATCAAAGGTGGCTCCACCCCAGACTTCAAGGGAGTAGTAACCGACATTGTCAATCACATCGATAATCCGAAGCATATCGTCCGTGCGCATCCGGGTGGCCCAAAGCGACTGATGTGCATCGCGCAGAGTTGTATCCGTGATCCTCAAAGGAATTTTGTGCAACGTGTCTTCGCTGGTCTTGCTCGTATTTGCCATAATTGTATTTTCAGCCTCTTATGTGGTGAATTTCCCCATTGCCGCGAATTTATCGAATCTCCGTGAGACTAATTTGGAGGGAGACACTGGAGCGGTTTTTTTCAGGTATTTAAGTATTGCCGTTTTCATTGCCGCCGCTGTCTTTACATAATCCGAATGTGCCCCGCCCGGCGGCTCCGGAATTATCTCATCAATAACTCCAAGTTCAAGCAGAGACCTGGCGGTGATTTTCATAGCTTCTGCGGCCTGGGCACTGTATGCCGCATCCCGCCATAAAATGGATGCGCATCCTTCCGGTGAGATGACCGAATAGATGGCGTTGGAAAGCATCAGCACCGCATCGCCTACGCCGATTCCGAGTGCTCCTCCGCTTCCGCCTTCGCCGGTGACGATTGAAATAATCGGTACCCTGATACGCGCCATCTCCGTTAAATTCCTGGCAATAGCCTCTGCCTGGCTGCGTTCCTCGGCATCCAGTCCCGGATAAGCGCCCATTGTATCAATGAACGTGATCACGGGGATATTGAACTTTTCGGCAAGGTGCATCAGGCGCAGCGCCTTGCGATACCCTTCCGGTCGTGCCATGCCGAAATTTCTTTTGGCATTATCTTCAGCCGTGTGGCCCCGTGCGTGACCTATCAGCATGGCTTTCTCGGGGCCGAGCATGGCGAAGCCGCCGGTGATGGCATGATCATCGCTGAAGCAGCGGTCGCCGTGGAGTTCAACAAAGTCGGAAAAAATCAGATCGATGTAGTCGTGCAGCACCGGACGTTGCGGATGGCGGGCCACCTGAACCGTCTGCAACGGTGTGAGATGGCGGTAAATCTCTTTTTTGCGTTCTTCAAGCCTCCGTTGCAGGGTATCAATCTTGTCCTTAATGTCTCTTTTACTTACATCCGCCCGGTCTTTCAGTTCTTCCAACTCTTTTTCTATGTCGGCTATCGGTTGTTCAAAATCAAACTCGCGTTCCATGAACAGTCCTTATCGATTGTAAAAACCAAGAATTGATGAAAGCGTTTTTTTCATCTCCATCCGCTCGACTATCATATCCAGGAAACCATGTTCGAGCAGAAATTCCGCTGTCTGAAAATCATCGGGGAGTTCCTGTTTAATGGTCTGTTCGATGACCCTCCGTCCTGCGAATCCGATCAGCGCTCCGGGTTCGGCGATATTGATATCTCCGACCATTGCGTAAGACGCGCTGACTCCTCCGGTGGTGGGATCGGTGAGAACCGAAATATAGGGTATTTGCCGTTCCTTCAATCGCGCAATTCCCGCACACGTTTTCGCCATCTGCATCAGGGAGAGAATGCCCTCGTGCATTCTCGCTCCCCCGGATGCGGAGAAAACGATATAGGGCAGCCGGTGATTGAATGCGTATGTTGAGCCGAGAAGGATTTTTTCTCCTGTCGCCGAACCGAGGCTGCCGCCGAGAAAGCGGAAATCCATCACGGCTACAACAACGGGGATCCCGTTAATTTTTCCGGTTCCGGTGACCACGGCTTCATTAAGTCCGGTTTGTATCCGGGCATTCTCAACCTTGTCACTGTACGGTCCTTTCCCGTCAACAAACTTAAGAGGATCGCTCGGTCGCATCTTTTTGTTGAGCTCCTTGAAGGAGCCCTTGTCCAGAATCATTTCGATTCGTTTATTCGCATTTATTTTCCCATGCCAGCCACATTTAGTGCATACGCTATGGTTGTTGATGAAATCCTTCTTGAATATGTGAGAACTGCACTTCTTGCACTTGATCCATATTTCATCCACCTGCTTCTTTTGTGAATCACGCTTTGCTCGTGATTTAGTAAACCAGGGCATTGCAACCCTCCGTTAAAATACATAAACACAGAACCATACAGGTAAAACTCATATCATACCAATATTTGTCCTATTATTATGCGGAATTCAGTCTTGATGCAAGTGCGGCTGTTGTCGATGAATCCATTTTACAGAACACAAATCTCTTTGAAGATCCAAAAAGGTATTATAAAACAGTATATTAAAAGCATCAATGAGCCGTTGAGTCGTAAAAGCCAGTAAATAATTCCGCTTGTTTTGTGTCGATCGGGAAGGGGATTTTGTCATGCTGAATCAAAATTCGCAGTGGTACAAGTTACAGTATCCGGAATGTTTCATCAATGAAGACCAGAGAATGATCCAAAAAGTAGTGGCCGATTTTGTTGACAAAGAAATTATGCCGGTAAGGGTTCAGCTTGATGATGATCTAACCCATGAAGAGTTTATTGAGCCGATTCTAAAAAAATTACAGGTTGACCTCGGGTTTCAGAAAACCGTCATACCACGGGATTACGGAGGAAATGAAGTGTTGTCCCTGATTTCTGCGGCACTGAAGCAGGAACAGCTGGCGCGAGCGGATTACGGCATAAGCCTGGCTTCAGCCTGCGTCGATTGGGGGCTTGTTCCGGCAACCATGGCGTACCTGATGTTTCCGTCCGTTAAGGCCTGGGGGAAAACGGTTCTGGATAAATTTTCCCGGATGTTCATTGAACAGGATCTCCGGATTGCCTGCTTCAATATGAGTGAGATTCAATCCGCCTGTGATATTGAAAACCACCTGAATGAGGCGAAACTGCTGCGCACCAGAGCCGAGATTGATGGTAATGAATGGGTTATTAACGGGAGCAAACACTGGGCAAGCAACAGCGGGATTGCCGACCTTCATTGCCTGGCCTGTAATATGGATCCTAAATCAGGCATCGAAGGATTTACCCTGATATATATCCCCGAGCCCTGGCCCGGTGTATCTCACGGGCAATTCGAAGTCAAATGCGGTGTGAAGGGCGACCGGAATACGTCAACCTACTTTGACAATGCCAGAGTGCCGAAAGAGTGGGGGATTCAGGGTCCGGTGGCATGGGAGATCTTCATGCACAATGTAGTTTCCGCCTTTGCCATGAACATCGCCAACTGCGTCGGCATTATGCAGGGAGCCTTTGATATTCTCCTGGAATATACGGGCGACAGGATTGTGGGCGGGAAACCGGTCCGGGACCATCTATCAACCGCCATGTTTCTGGGGGAAATGGTTGCCGCCATTTCCATCGGGAGGGGCACGTTCCTGGAGATGTGCCACCAGTTCGACCATCCTGAGATATACGGTTCGTGGATAACGG
>JARRLM010000012.1:0-10733 GCA_037386985.1 Acidobacteriota bacterium
TGCATTTCATATCGTTTTGTGGTGAAGAAATGACGTTGCTGTAGAAGCCGGACTCAAGTCGAATTTGCTGATTTTTTCAACGAAACATCGAGGAAATCAATCAGTTCCAACGAATCCGTTATCTTCGATAATAAGACCGTATGTTGATAAGAAACGCACCGTTTGCCCAAGGAGGAGAATCATGTCTCAGAGAGAAGGTGAAACCGATTATAAATATGAAGATTATGCCTCGGAGATGGCGACCTATCGCAATCCGCAGACCGATGCTTTTGTCGGTCGGCAGCTGAAGATCACACTCGATTCCGGACCTTTGTTCGACCTCAACTTTGTCGAGAAGAATAAAGTTCAATGGAAAAGCGGAAACCAGGGCAACACGGACTGGTGCGAGGTAGTGGAAGTCGATGCGAATACCTATTTTATCGATATGACCTTTGCCGACAATCCGCGCGAATCGTATACCTTTATCGTTAATGTCGAAACACGACAGGCAGTTGGAGCACAGACCATCATCCGTGAAGGCGATGTCGGCCGTGAACCGCGGGCAGTTCACAATTACTCGGCCGGCATTCTCGGGGATCCCTCTGTTCCACCTGCGGGAAGAAAACCGGGACCTACCAGCGACCTGTACGGGCTGCGCGCTATTTACAATTACAATCCCAACCAATGTTTTGAGCACGTCTATATGAATAAGGATCGCTATGCGTGGCACTGCGTGATTGGTCCCTTGAAGGGGCAGGCTGATGTGGAAATGTGCACGATTTATAAGTTTGACGACAATCAATACATATTCAGTTGGCGTGAATTTGGTCTTCCGGTGTCCACGATATTCTTCTATAACTGGAACCAGATGAAAACCACCGGGAAATTCTTCGCCATCGGGGATGACGGGAAGGTCGCCAACACACCGGCAGCAGCCCTTATCACCAAACTGTCAATGGCTTTCTATCCCCTGGAAGCTCAGCCGGTTTAAGAGGATTCGACCAGCAGTGATTCCTGCCGGCGGCCGCCGGTTATCGACAGTGAAAACGAAAAGAGAGCTATGCTTTTACAGACAGGAAAGGACCACTCATGAGTGATGAGGGATTACTGAAACGGATGGAAGAACTGGAGCGGAGGGTGGGAATGCTGGAAGACGTGCATGCCATCCGACGCCTGCACCATCTTTACGGCTACTTTATCGACAAGTGTATGTACGATGAGGCTGTCGATTGCTATGACGAGGAGTGTGAAATCCACTTTTTCGGCGGTATCTTCCGGGGGCTGGCCGGGGCCCGCCGTATGTATTGCGACGGATTCCGGAACCGTTTCACCGATGGTAAAAACGGACCGGTCTTTGGTTTTATCCTCGATCACCCGCAGATGCAGGATGTAGTTGATATAGCACCGGATCGAAAAACAGCCCAGGCACGCTTTCGCTGCATGATGCAGGCCGGCAATCACTATGAAAGAAATCCCAATCCGACATCCGTATCTCAACAATGGTGGGAAGGCGCCCTTTATGAAAATTCCTACATTAAGCGCGACGGCATCTGGAAGATTAGGATTCTTAACTATCGGCCGGTATGGATTTGCACATTTGAAAACGGATGGGCGTATACTCCGCCTGAGTTCGTGCCATTGCAGAAAACAACGTATCCGGATGATCCCTACGGCCCGGATGAGTTGACAGATTACACGCCCTTACGGTGGCCGGAACATGAGGTGCTTCCCTTTCATTGCAGCCATCCGGTAACGGGCGAACCGATTATTACGCCGCCGCCAGGATTGGCGCCTCGCAAAGATTAGGGAATTCAGCGGCAGATGAGAGAGGCTTGCCTTTTAGATGGAAAGTGCGTTGCAGCCTGAATGGCACACCGCTTTTCTGCCTGTTGAATCGGATTGCGCATGTATTGACATAATGGGAGTGCAGTTAACTTACTTCAATCATTTTTCGGGAAGAAAAGACTATGAAGTATTATCAAAAGCTGACCTTGCTTTTATGTTTGACCTGGGGCTTTCTGGGAGTCCAGAGAATTATTATCTCGGTTATCATGCCGGAGATAAAAGGTGATTTAAGTCTTACGAATACGCAGGTAAGCCTGATCGTTGCAATGACAGGCCTGGCCTGGGCCCTTGGATCAATTCTGTGGGCTTCACTCGGAGATCGTTATGGACGCCGTCCGATTATCGTTATCTGCACCATCCTGGCCGCCATATTTTCCTGGGTGACGGGATTGGTACAGAACATCGCCCAGATGTTGGCTATTCGCGGATTGCTTGGATTTTTCGAAGGTGGTCCCTACGCACCGGCCATGGCAGTCATATCAGAGGAATCTCCGGAAAAGAGACGGGCCATGAACGCTGGGTTGGTTACCGGCTCCTTCCTGCTTGTAGGTGTCGGCTTTGGATCGGTGTTTGCGGGAAAGCTCGTGGATATGTTCGGATCATGGCGCCCGGTCTTTTATATCATTTCCCTGCCTGCCATCATTCTCGGCATCATATTAATTTTCAAGATGCGCGAGACTCCATCGACGACTGAAGCTATTCGATTGCGGAAAAGCGGGGGAAAGGCGGCAACAGATAAAAAAGAAGGAAAAAGCGCTGTCCTGGAAGCGCTCAAATTCAAGAATGTTGTCCTGTCATCCATCAACAGCATTCCCGTAATGGGCTGGCTCTTTATCTACACCGTGTTTGCCTCTATCTTCCTGAACGAGGTTCATAAATTCGATATAATGGAGATCACTTTGATCATTGCAGCTTCCGGTGTGGGCGGATTTCTCGGTGAATTTATTTTAGGTTCGATATCCGATGTCATAGGGCGTAAAAGGGCCCTTATCTTTACCGCACTGCTCTGTTCCCTGTTCGGTATTATTGTTATATTGCTGCCGGTAGGGACTTCAGTTCTTGTATTCAGCACATTCTTCTTTCTATGGGGGTTTTTCGGGGCGGGCATGTATCCGATTTACCTGGGCACCCTGCCGGCTGAATCAGTGCCTCCTCGAATTGCAGGAACGGCTGTTGGTATCCCCATGGCTATCGGCGAGTTGATCGGATCCACCCTGTTGCCGGTCATAGCGGGATTTCTTGCTGACAAGTTCAATCTGTATGCTCCTATGTGGATGGCGGCCTTGACAGGGATTGTGATAGCCGTAGTTTCGCTTTTTTATGTGGAAACGGCCCCCGCACGCTTGGCAAAGATGAAGCGTAAACCGAATCCGCAGGATCATCTTCTTGTCTTTTTCAGAAAATCCATCGAAGAGTGACGCTGTTACAAAGGAGGAACGCCGATGATGAATGTTGTCCTTAACAATAATTGCGTATTGACTGAAAATGTTGTACTTATCAATTCGCGATGCTGCCTTTTTAAGCCATGGGCACTATCCTGATTCTTTTGATCCATACCCTGGTACATGACCCGCCGTGGCAAACCACCTTCTCAAACCCGGCGTGCATTTCTTGAAAATCATCTTAAAACAATAATATCCGTCGATTTCCTGGTGGTACCGACAATCAGCTTCCGAATCCTGTTTGTATTCCTCGTTATGTCTCATGACCGTATACGCGTGCTGCATTTCAATGTCACAGCCCATCCAACTGCAGAATGGACCGCTGCATTATAGGTACGCCTAAAATCTCTATTGAAACCTTCGATCCTGAGATATGGAACCCAAACATGTTTTTTCATTGATTTGACAATTCTATAGGATGCAAAAGAGTTGCTCCAAAATATATACTTGTAAAATATCAGACAAACTTTGGTATTCCGTTAATTCTATACTAAATCTTCTTATCGGAAACCGGTACAGAGTTGATAGAGGAATAACTTATCAGGACACTAATTGTTCTTATCTGTAAAAGTTTCTTGACTCCATGAAGACAGCATAGTCCAGTTAAGAAACACGTTCCTAGCACCCAGCATTCGGGATTTCAAATGAAATATAATTTCAAAATTGGTGGCAGTTCTGGTGGAAAAATCGGATCAAATCAAAGTAACTACGAATAACAGCTGATACTGCAAAGTGTTGATTAAAAGTAATTTATGTTATTCTCAGTTATTCAAATTATTGACTGTCACACACTGGCAGTCAGGAGGTCAGGGGTTCGATCCCCCTCAGCTCCACCAATAGAATTTCACAATTCACGTTCCCTATCGCCGCGCCGGATCCGTGATAGGTTGATTATGTGCCTGTATTTTTCTTCAGTGAGCATTGTCTGTTGATAGCAGAATCCTTGACGACCTGCCACAACTTATAAAGGTCCGGAAGGAAATTTGGGAATGTCGACACTTCCGCTCTGTCGTGTATTTTCCAGATTTCAGGCAGACCGGGAGGAACGGGGCCCAGGAAGCGCATTGTAGAACGCATCCGGGTGCCATTTGGACTTTTCTCGTATTCATGGAGAATCATCGCCTGAACTTCTCCTTCGGCATTAATCCCGGATGCGACGATCGCATGTTCGTAAATACGTGATATGGGGCAGTCGTCAGGATCATCCCACCGAATCCTAATTTTCATCGGCGGCATCGGCCCCATTTTTTCTTCGGCTATCTGGATGGCACCAAGATAACCGCCCTCAGGCGGCGGTACTTCCCATACAAATGATTTGTGGTCGTTCGGCTCCCAAAGGGGATACCCCTTTTCCATATTCACCCACCACCAGTCGATCATTTCAGGGGTGACACCAACAAGTTCTTCGTGATCGACGACTGCATCCGGCACAGCCGCAACCTGACCGGGTTTTATCTTGTAACGCTCAACAGGAACAGGCTCGGTAGTGACAACCATTTCGTTCTGTGTTTTTTTAACGATGACCCATCTGAGCCAGTTCTCATCATCCTGACGGGGATAATCTTCCCTGTAATGCCATCCCCTGCTTTCAGTGCGGGCCAGGGCAGCTCTGAAGCCGATTTCGGCGCACAGTGCAATACAGGAAGCTTCGTGGCAGCGCACCAGGTCATGCGGATCGTCAGCATAAAGCTCGGACAGTTTTTCCCGGACCGCTTCTACTTTTTTCAGGGCTTCCTGCAGACGTTCCGCGCTCCGGCGCATGTTGTATTTCACAGGCACCACAACTTCCTGGATGTTCCGTATGGCGTCTGAGGCGGAGTATCCGCTGTCCCGATTCAAGGGAGCGAATATCTTTTCTCTAAATCCGACTATTTCGCGTTCATCCGGTGCGGGATGAGAAATCTCTTTTGAATATGCAGCCACAGATGGAGCAGCCAGAAGCGCTGCGATCAGGGCATTCATCAATCCGGAACCTCTCAACCTTCCGGGAGGCGCCTCGGCGGCACCGGCCCATGCCGACCCGGCGTAGCTTGTGTCGCCGATCGCCCAAAGGCCCGGAAGAGTCGTTTTCATATCACAGTCCACCCTGACGGCAGAAAGCTCGCCCGTAAATCCGAGAGAAACCTCCATTCTTTCCGCCTGTGGAGGGCCAAACTTCTGCATTTTAGTCATCTCGTGACCGAAAAGCTCTTTAAAATGCGGCCTGTCCCATCGAAATATTCCCGGTCCGCCCCCTGAGGATTTGACAAATTCAGCCATATCGATATATATGGGTCCTCTCCCCTCAAGAACCTCTTTCTCCATGCCCAGGATGATGGAAATCGGGATGTCCGGCTGCGGGCCCTGAATGTATTTGGAGCTTATATTCTCGCCCTGCGCATTGAAGAGACAGCTATAGCCGAAAACTATGGGAATGCCAGTAGCCTTATTGATAACATCGTAGAAGTTGCCGAACTCCGCATTCCTCATCTCCGCTCCGGCATTATAAGCGGCTGCGATGCCGTCACCGCATGCATTGGCCCACATTCGCATAACACCGAAATCGCAATCGCCATTCGCCAATATTGTGGCTTTTGAGTTGAAAACGGTAAAACCGCCATCGAGAAGGCTGAAACCGACGGCACCGTTTACGCGCCCATCCTGTTTTAACAGGTCAACCACCTGGATTTTATCCAGCAGCCCGACTCCGAGTTTATCAGCCTTTGATTTGAGCGGCTGCATCATGTCCAGATCCGCAGCCGCTAGCGACCAGCCGAAAGGCAGATGGTTGATATCCAGTTCCCCTTCCGGCAGTTTCGTAACCCTGACGCCCCAATCCGCAAGTTTCTGCGCTGCCCTGTACGATTCCCGGGCCATGGCGTACAACAGATCCTGATCGTTCAGGTGCATACCGATGTTTTTCACGTGAAAATCGACGAAGGCATCAATATCGTCTCCGGGTGCCAGAACCCACAGTACACCCGCCCCCTTATTTGCTTTTCCTCCCCAGCCGATCGTCTGCTTGTCTACAAGCAGCACGCTTGTTTCCGGTGAAAGCTCCTTTATCCGGATGGCCGCCGAAAGGCCTCCGAAGCCGCCGCCGATGATGAGCACATCGGTATTGCAGGTTGTTGTATCCTTAATTTTCCCGGACATGCTTGACTCCTTTTTCGAAACTCAATAAGGGTTGATCCGCTGATCCGGCATATGAGGCTTGATGTTGATGCATTGAGCCGGGCAATTGATCTCACAGGTAAAGCACCAGACGCAGTCCCGTTCATATGCAACAATCGGCCTCTCTTCGCTGTCGTCCCATCGCAGCACGTCTACAAAACAGGCGTCGACGCAGGTCATACAGCCCGTACATTCTTCCATATTGATTTCGATGCTGGCGCTCATGCCGCCTCCAGAACTATATTGTTATGCGATCATCCGTCCGCCGAATTCTTTGTAGACCTCCGGTAACAGGACAGCGAGGTTACTGAACTCATGCACATTGTGGCGTGCCAGGCCTTGAATCGCAAAGGATGGAACGGCAACTCCCGGCGGCAGGCTCAGTTCGGGCTTGCCTTTGGACATCCGGTATCCCATCCAGAACCGTGTACGATGCTCGAGGCCGCCCGCAGTCTGACGAAATATATGGCACATCAAAGACGGAGCCTTAATGGGATGCTCTGTTTTATGTACCGGGCTGGACCATCCGAAGCCGCCCACGAATGTAGCAACGTAAGGTTCTTTCCATCGCGTCATGTCGAAGCCAAAATCCTCCGGCGACAGGAAAGTGATGTCGATGTTTTCCATACCGCAATTGCAGTCCTCAGTAACATGATGTGTAACGCCCCAGTTCTTTTCCCGAACAGGAATATCGGGATCGATTATTCTCTCGCGGGACTCTGGATCCAGCCCGATTGCGGCATGCTGCGGCGGATACCATATGCGATAGCGCAGATTTTCCAGCGGGTGCCAGGCAAACCACCAGTCAATCATTTCAGCCGTCACGTTTTTATAGAGATTTCGATTGGCAATAAAACCTGCTCCATTGGGCAGGTTGCACCATCCGATTTCCATCTTTAAATCGCCCGGATCGAGCAGATCATTCATCTGCTCCGGATAGATGGCTTTCGAGGGATCGCAGGGCGCATCCATTATTGCCAGATGTGAGGGATCCGGTGGCACAGGATCTCTATAGTATTTGGCATAAGCTTTGGATTGATCTTCCGGACTAAGAGTGGCTAATTCCGATTCTTTGCTCGTCATCAGAAACTCCTGGTATGTTTGGAGGGAAGCCTCACAGGTTACGTATTAAGAAAACCAATATCCTTCATGCTCCCCAGTTCATAGAATCCCTAATAGGCATGTATTCCTGCCGGCTATTTATAAGTTAACCAGCGACTTTAATATTTGTAAAATGAATATTTAATATAGTTTGTAATTTGAATTATAAATACTTGGAGACGAATACGGACTTTCGTAATTTCGACGCCGGATTGCTTGTCGCACTGGATGCTTTGCTGGCTGAAAAAAGCGTCACATGCGCGGGCAATCGGCTCAACTTGAGCCAGCCGGCGACAAGCATAATCCTTGCCCGCCTGCGCCGGTATTTCGGAAACGAATTACTGGTTCCGGCAGGTCGTAGAATGGTCCTGACCCCATTGGCCGAGAGCCTGATACAGCCGGTACACAGTTGTCTGGTCCAAATCCAACATGCTGTCGCTTCCAAAGCGGAGTTCATACCGGCTACCTCCAATCGAAAGTTCTGCCTGGCGGTCTTGGATTATGTAACCGCCGTTTTAATAGCTCAGGCAATGCAGGAAGCTGCGAGACAGGCCCCCGGCATAAAATTTGAGCTTGTTCGTCTGGATGAAAATATTGAACAGAGTCTTGACAAGGGAAACATCGACTTTCTCATTCGCCCTTCCGTTCATGCGCTGCCGACGCATCCGAAGGAACCGCTCTTTGAAGATACCCATACGTGTGTAGTTTGGGAGAAAAACACTTGGATCGGAAATTCGATTTCCCGGAAACGGTTTCTGGAGCTTGGTCATATCGCCGTCCATTTCGGCCACGCTCCGGCGATTTTCTAAGATTGGTTTTCCGTCCGCTACGGCGAGACAAGAAAAATCGAAGTAGTCACACAGGATTTCGAATCAGCGCGCCGGCTGGTTGCAGGGACCGACAGAATTGCCACGGTCATGACCAGAAAGGCCAGGCTCTGCGAGAAACATCTGCCTCTCAGGCTTATTCGCCCTCCTTTCTCTGTTCCGAAGGTCACGCATTGCCTGCAATGGCATCGCTATCAGGACCAGGATCCCGGACATATCTGGTTTCGGGATCTAATTAAAAGAGTATCGAATAATATTGATCCGGTGCCTCGCCCCGAATCAGTTTATTGACAGCCACCTGTCTCAAATTACGGTGTGTTGGGTGTGCCGGAAAAGGTTTTTAATGAAAGGATCGATAAATACACCTTCAAAAGCCTGTATTAATAAAGTCCATGCATGTTTTATGTGTTCGAGACCTTTTGTTGGAACTGCGCTTATTATAAGAGGATGAGGGAGATAGAAGAAGCGAAAACCTTTGATTTTTGCGGTGCTGTAATAGCAAATCAAAGTTGGAATTGAGGTGTGGCCTCAATTCCGATACTGTGCTGCAAGTACAAATTGATATTGGAATTGAGGTGTGGGGTGGAAGAAGGTGGAAATTTGTGTTTAAAATCGCGTGAATATGGGATTCAGGTAGCCAACATCCCGATCGGATCCTGAACGGAACTGATCGGGATAACAGTGACGCTTTCATGCAGCCGATAGATTTCGCTTCCGGGATAAACGACCCAGAGATGATCGAGTCGGAGGTCCTGCAGCGCCACGTGCATGGAGCGTGTTAGGGACGGTGCATCCGCGTATTTGAACTCAAATCCGAACCGCTTGCCGGATGCAAAGATCAGCAAGTCGAGCTCGGCGCCTCCGTGGGTTGCCCAGTAGTATGCGTCTCTGGTATTGACGGTGCTCAGCACATGCTCGAGCGCAAAGCCTTCCCAGGAAGCGCCCAGCTTTGGGTGACCGAGGATGGCCTGCAGGGAGTCGAGCTGGAGCAGAGCGTGCAGGATTCCGCTGTCGCGAATGTAGATTTTTGGAGCCTTCACCTGCCTTTTCTTGAGATTCTCAAACCACGGTGGAAGCACGCGGACCATGTACGCGCCCTTGAGTATGTCCAGGTAGTGGCGTGCGGTGTTCTCGGAAGCGCCGAGCGAACGGGCGAATTCGGCGGCGTTCCAGACTTGACCATGGTAGTGCGCTACCATGGTCCAGAAGCGGCGGAGGGTTTCGGACGGAATGGTAATGCCCAATTGGGGAATATCCCGCTCTAGAAATGTCCGAACGAATCCCTGGCGCCAATCACCGCTCGCGGCATCATCCGGCGCGAGAAAAGACCTTGGGAATCCTCCACGATTCCACAGGCTATCGCGTTTGTCTTCGCCGACTTCGACCAGTGTGAAGCCCGAAAGATCCACAAAGCCGACCCGTCCAGCCAGGGATTCCGAGGTTCCTTTAACCAACTCAGGCGAGGCGCTGCCGAGGACGAGAAACCGGGCTGCGTTGTCTGTCCTGTCGACAAGGACCCTTAAAATCTCGTAAAGCTCCGGCCGACGTTGGATTTCGTCGATGATGACGAGTCCCTCAAGGCGTTCAAAAGCAGCCATGGGGGCTGTGAGTTGTTGACGTCCCACCGGACTTTCGAGATCGAACGTCGTGCTTGCCTGGTGCTGAGCCAGCATACGGGCCAGCGTTGTCTTCCCGCATTGACGGGGACCCAGGAGAGCGGCAACGGGATGAATCCGAAACACACTTCTGATTTGTTCAAGAAAACCGGGCCGATCGATCATGCCATAAGCATAAAACATGAAAATACTCAAGTCAATTGAGGAATTACCTTGATTATGTATTCGATAAGGTAGACGTAGTGTTTCCTATAAGGATAAATGGGACATATGTTGGCTACCAAGTTACGAGGAATTTTTCAGGAAGATTATTTGGATTCTGGGTGCGGATAGGGTGCGGAAAGTACGTTATTTTACCGCGATTTGCCTCATTTTGCCGACCGTAAGTCCTGTAAGATCTATAAACACAACGCTTAGCTCAAAACTGGCAGTCAGGAGGTCAGGGTGCGTGCACCGGTTGATGTTGTCCACCCAATCCATTCGAAGTTGTCCACCCATTCCGGTCGAAGTTGTCCACTGAATCCGGTCTGAAGGTGTCCACTTTTTCGGCAATCCCGGAATGCTGGACAACATCCCGGAATGCTGGACAACATCGAACGGAATCGTCCCAAAGCGATTTTTATCAAGGCGCCGGCAACCGCTGGTAAGGTTACCTCCAAGTAAAGGAGGAAATCGATGCCAGCAAGGAGGTTGTCAGTGCGCAAAGTACGCGAAATTCTAAGACTGAAGTACGAACTGGGACTGGATAATCGTCAGATATCCCGAAGTTG
>JARRLM010000013.1:0-11834 GCA_037386985.1 Acidobacteriota bacterium
CTGGAGTACAAATAGTATGTTCACCTGCAATAATCTCAGTGTTTGACGGCGGGTTAATATATACATAGAATTCAGAGCTGAATTTTAGCAGATCGAAATAAATGGTGACAGGCTAGAATTGCACCAATTTAAGGGGAAGGCCGTTTTATGGCCGGATGTTCGTAAATGGGTGCAATTCCAGCCTGTCACCATAAGGTTGCGGATTTGAGGTTTCCGGTTGTAATCTTTTCAGTACGGAAGGGAGGTGCAATGTACGGAAAAGGCTTTCATGGCATGGCAGCAGGTTTATGCTTCATCGCCGCAACCATTTTAATTCCCGTTTCCCATGCGCAGGATATCGAGGCCGTAGTTAAAAAAATGGATGAGCTATACCGTGCCGAATCCAGTTATTCCGAAGTGGAGATGGAAATCGTTACACCACACTGGCAACGGACACTGCGAATGAAAACCTGGACAGAGGGTAAAACCAAAACTTTTATCCGGCTCCTGTCGCCGCCGAAAGAAAAAGGTGTGGCAACTCTCCGTTTAGGAAGCGAAATGTGGAACTATCTGCCGCGTGCGAACAAGGTGATCAAGATTCCTCCTTCCATGATGATGAGCTCCTGGATGGGATCCGATTTTACCAATGACGACCTGGTCAAGGAATTCACCCTGCTCGACGACTATCGCTACGAGTTTACACACCCGGAGGATGCAAAGCCGGAATTGCTTTATATCGCTTTGATCCCGAAAGAGGGTCTCCCGGTTGTATGGGGGAAGATTGTCGCTGCCGTTAGAAAGGATACCTACCTTCCCGAATGGGACCGGTATTACGACGAAAAAGGCGGGCTGATGCGGGTCATCAACTTCAGGGATGTCAAACGTCTCGGTGACAGATTGATTCCATCGGTAATGGAAGTGATCCCCCAGGACAAGAAGGATCAGAAGACGGTGCTTCGCTATTTGAATGCAGAATTTGATATTGCTATTCCCGAAGACACCTTTTCTCTGCGCAATCTGCGTACCAGGGAATAAATGTCATGGAACGACCGATTACAATAATCCGGTTTGAGATTTCCCGTATGCCGGGAATTAAGGGGAGTAAGGAGTAAGGAGTCAGGAGCCAGAAGTCAGAAGCCGGAAACCAGAACTCAGAACTCAGAACTTAGAACTCAAAATCCAGGAGTCAGAAGCCAGGAGTCAGGAGTCAGAAGCCGGAAACCAGAACTCAGAACTCAGAACTCAGAACTCAAAATCCAGGAGTCAGAAGCCAGGAACGCGGAACCAGAACTCAGAACTCAGAACTCAGAACTCAGAACTCAAAATCCAGGAGTCAGAAGCCAGGAACGCGGAACCAGAACTCAGAACTCAGAACTTAGAACTCAGAACTCAGAACTCAAAATCCAGGAGTCAGGAGCCAGAAGGCAGAAGTCAGAAGCCGGGTCGGATGGCACCTACTCCAACATCATTAATATGTTTACGAGTGACCGGCTCGGTCAAATCCAGGTGCACCGGGCGGGTTATATGGATGAACCTTCCATTTACGACCGTGTTCAGGATTATGGGAAAATCGGACAGGTCCTTCAGGCGGTCGAGGGAGTTGAGGAATGGGCGCCGAGGGTGTATACGGCAGGACTGGTTTCCATGGGCGATAAAACCGCGGGCGCCCAGTTGATCGGCATGGATCCGGAACGGGAAGAGGCGGCAACCGGCTTCAGCAGGAAAGTGGTAGAAGGAAAACCTCTTTCCAATGCGCCCTATGAGGCGCTGCTCGGCAAAGGCCTGGCTCGGATACTGGGAGCCCGGGTCGGTGACGGGATCGTCCTGTTAACCCAGGCCGCAGACGGTTCGATGGCAAACGATATATTCAATGTCACTGGTCTTGTCGATAGCGGGGATGCAACCAGCGATCGGCTGGGTCTGTATCTGAACCTTGCGGATGCACAGAAATTCCTGGTGATAGGCGAGGAGGTTCATGAGATCATCATCATTGTGGATGATTTGAAACAGGTGCCCGAAATCGTGCAATCCATACGAGATACGCTCGATGATCCGGGCCTGGAAGTGCTGCCGTGGCAAGAGTTCGCCAGTTCTTTTTATAAAGCTATGAAGGCGGATCAGGCGGGGATGTGGATCATGCTCTTCATCATAATTCTCATTGTGGGGGTAGGTGTTCTGAATACGGTGCTGATGTCCGTGCTTGAACGGAGAAGGGAGTACGGATTATTGAAAGCTATCGGGACCAGGCCTGCAATGATAGTACACCTGGTTTTAATGGAACTTCTGGTGCTCGTTCTCATCAGCGTTTCCCTGGGCGGTATTTTAAGCCTTGGTGTGAATTGGATTATTTCGATTCACGGCATACCGATACCGCTGGAGGTTACTTACGGCGGTATAGCATTCGACCGGATGTATGCGGAGATAAACGCCCGCAGCCTGTATATTCCCGCGGTTACGGTTATTCTGTCTGCACTTCTTGTCGGGGTTTTCCCGGCTTTGACGGCGGCAAGGACCGAACCGGCTCGGGCCATGCGAACGTTCTAAAACAACCGTATTAACGTATGAACGTATAAACGTGCGAACGAGGTTTAATGGTATCCATCATCTGGAGTCGAAATCGTATTGTTGATGTTGTGGTTGCTCTGATTTAACGTGTGAAAGTGAGAAGGTGAAATCATGGTAACCGCTATCTGTATTAAACGGTTTCGATCATCGGAGTGAGAAGACAATCCGATCTCGTTCGAGCGTTTATACGTTCGCACGTTCATACGTTTATCTGTGCTGAACGATTTCGATCAAGGAAGTAAGAAGACAATCCGATCTCGTTCGAACGTTTATACGTTCGCACGTTCATACGTTTTTATGTGTAACGAAGTTTTAATTCTATGATGATTTATGTAAAGCTCGCGTGGCGGAATGTATTTCGGAATAAGCGCCGGTCCTTTATTGCGGGAACAGCAATAGGGGTCGGTCTTGCGGCGCTCATATGCGTGGACGCCCTTCTGCTGGGGATGGAACGGAATATGATCGATTCGGCCACAGCCTCCTTTATGGGACAGGGCCGGATCCAGCGGAAAGGTTTTCAGGATACTCAGCAGGCGGATTTAACCATCAACCGTTCGGATCAGGTAATAGCTGGTCTTGAGCAGGAATCGATTCTCAAGCATTTTACCCCGCGAGTCCTGACGTTTGCTATGGCTTCCTCTCCATCAAACTTGAGCTCCATCGAGCTGGTCGGCATTGATCCGGCGTCGGAAAAATGGGTTTCCGAGATCGATGATGTGATTGTTGAGGGGAGTTACTTCAGCGGTGAAAATGAGCGCGATATTCTTATCGGCGACAGGCTCGCGGAAATTCTGAAAACGTCTCTAGGAGACCGCCTGGTCGTTACGGTGTCCCAGGCCGGCACCGGGGATCTTTCGCAGGACCTGTTCCGTGTTTCGGGTATTTTTCGGCTTGATATCTCCGAGATGGATCGAGGCATGGCGTTCATACGGCTGGGAAAAGCCCAGGAAATGCTCTCGATCGGGAGAGATGTTCATGAAATCGCCCTGGTTTTTTCCGACACGGAATCGGGCGGCGACACGACACTTCCTTGCTGGCGGGAATATTCCCGATTCGGCAATGAAGCGATTGGGTGGCCTCTGATCATGCCGCAGCTGAAAACTGTTTTCGAATTGTCCCGTTTCAGCACCTACATAACAGGGTTGGTACTTTTCGGAGTGGTGGCGCTCGGAATCATCAATACCCTCTTCATGTCTCTGCACGAAAGGATGTTTGAATTCGGAGTGCTTCGGGCTGTAGGGACGCGTCCATTCAGTATCGTTCAACTTGTAACGTACGAGGCGGGATCCCTGGCCGTTGTGAGTATCGTGATGGGCTGCATCCTGGGATTTGCGGTGAATTCTATCCTTGCACACACGGGCATCGATTACACGGGCATCGAATATTCCGGGGTGACCTTCCGTAAGCTGCTTTTCCCGGAGTTGCGAATCCGGCAGTTTATCGAATACCCGTTGTGGGTGTTCTTCTTTACAATACTGGTAGGATTGTATCCGGCCTGTTATGCTGCCAGGATGTCCCCTGCTGCAGCCATGCGAAGAAGTCTCTGAGGGCCTATGTCAGATAACAAAGATGTCATTTCAGTCAAAGGGATCACAAAGGTGTATTCCGGCAACGGCGTTCCGGTTCATGCACTCCAGGGGATCGACCTGACGATCCGGTATGGAGAGTTCACCGCAATCGTCGGTCCTTCCGGTTCCGGCAAAACGACGTTTCTGAATATCATCTCGGGTCTTGATTCCTGTTCTGAAGGCGAGGTATGGCTTGCCCGTAAGCTTCTGTCGAGTATGAGCGGGAAGGAACTGTCCGATTTTCGAAGAGACAGCATCGGCTTCATCTTCCAGGCGTACAACCTCATTCCGGTCCTGACCGTGGAGGAGAATGTCGAATATATCATGCTGCTTCAGGGGGTGCCGAAAGAGGAGAGGCGCCGCAGGGTGTCGGATATTCTGGAGATGATCGGTCTGGCGGGATATGAAAAGCGACTGCCGACCCAGCTTTCGGGCGGTCAGCAGCAGCGGGTGGCCGTTGCCCGGGCGATGGTTTCCGAGCCCGCCATTATCCTTGCCGACGAGCCGACAGCAAACCTGGATTCCGCCACCAGTGGCGCTCTGCTGGATATGATGTATGAATTGAACCGGAAAACCGGGATGAGTTTTGTTTTTTCGACCCATGACGAAAATGTTATGGAAAGGGCCACAAGGCTCATCACGCTCAAGGACGGACGCATCGCTGCAGATAAACATACTCCCGTTTAACATAATAACGTGTGAACGTAATAACGTGTGAACGTATGAACGTGCGAACATACGAACGAAGGTTTATGGTATCCATCATCTGGAGTCAAAATCGTGTTGCCGATGTGGTGGTTGCTCTGAATTAACATGTAAGCGTGTAAAAGTGAGAAGGTGAAATCATGGCAACCGTTATCTATACTGAGCGATTTCGATCGCAGGAGTAAGAAGACAATCCGATCTCGTTCGTACGTTCACACGTTTTCACGTTCATACGTTTTCACGTTCATACGTATATACGTTCATTATTTATGCAAAGATCTGTATTAAAGCTAATTTTCTACTGCCTTTTCTTAATTTGTGGAATTGCCGACATTTCAGTTGCGAAGGATTTATCGTTCGGCGGCTACATCAAAAGTTATCTATATCTGTTTCATCCGCCCGCTGTCGGGGATTCTTCAGGGGTCCGTATCAGCCCGTCTCCTGAAGCGCTGTGGTCGAATCGTTTCCGGCTTCAGGCTTCCTACAGTTATCGACCCTGGATGCGCTTGGATGCGGCTTACGATCTCGCGCCCCGGATTCAGAGCGAGGGTATGGCCCGCAATCCTCTTCTTTTCGGGCGGATAGATCCATTTTCCTACCGTGCCGTCGACCTGGACCCTGTCCTATACCCTTCAGAACCGGGAGCGGTCCGTCATATCGCTCTCGGTCAGAACCTGGACCGTGCGTCTGCAACGCTGCGTTTCAGTTCAGCCGATTTTACGGTCGGGCGCCAGGCGATTGCCTGGGGCAGCGCCCGAGTCATAAACCCGACCGATGTGCTCGCCCCTTTCACCTTCGAGACTCTGGATACAGAGGACCGCATCGGTGTCGATGCCGTACGGGCCAGGATTCCGCTTGGAACACTCAGCGAAATCGACACGGGATATGTTTTCGGAAAGGATCTTGAATTCGACAACAGCGCGTTTTTCGCCCGCACGGGACTTCATGCGGTAAGAACGGATTTCTCTGCTCTGTTTATGGGTTTTCGCGGGAACCTCTTGCTCGGCTTCGACCTGGCTCGTCCCGTTGGCGGTGCAGGATTCTGGCTCGAAACCGCCTATGTATTTGCCGATACTCTTGGTGGCGAAGATGCCGAAGTTCAGGAGAACTATTTTCGCACTTCCTCAGGTGTGGATTACAATCTCACCGGCAATACCTACGCGTTTATTGAATACCATTTCAATGGGGCGGGTGCGGCGCTCCCGCGAGATTACGTCAAACAATACGCGGAACTCGCCTATATGGAGGGTTCCGTTTACCTGATGGGCCGCCACTACCTGATTCCGGGTCTGGCCTGGCAATACAACCCGCTGATGAGTTTTACGTTTCAATCCTTGATGAATATGACCGATCCGTCCGTTTTTCTTGCACCGCAGGTGGAATACAATATTGCGCCGGACATATACCTGGGTGCGGGAGCATTCGTGGGGGTCGGCAGGAAGCCGGATATAGGCAATATTCTGGAGCCTGTTATTCTCCGTTCGGAGTTTGGGGGGTATCCAAACATTTATTTCGCATCTCTTCGCCGTTACTTTTAATAATATTGTTTGAAAAGGAGTTCTGGCAATTGCAGTTCAATGGATGAATGGCGAAAACCTTGGACTGCGGCAGCTTGCTGCCGCCTTTTGCACATTCATTAGAATCGAATCAAAGGCGCAAGCAAGCTTGCGCAGTCCAAGGTCCACGTTTGATGTTTTTGAACTTGCGAACCTGGAACCTGCGAACAGAACTTGTGAACCTGGAACCTGCGAACTTGCGAACGTTTTTTAAACCTTCGACGTTCGACCTTCTATGTTGAAGATAGTTGTCAAGCCCCTATCCCTTCCTTTTGCCTGAAGCTGGATTAACTCTATCCGATATAACCTGTTTCAACTTGGCCGCTCGTTTGTCGTTTCGGCTATGCTTCGCCGAACTACCTTCTATCCGTGCCGAATCCTGTCCGGACACCCAATACTTTTTTCGCTACCTTGCGAATTTCTCGAGCGCTGGGAAGCGAACCCAATCTTCGACACGGCGCTTTGTAGCAACCAGGTCGTACTACGGGTCGGTTCACCAAGCTTAGGTTTTTCATCTTTAGAGCCTGCTTCCTTGGCTTTTTTTAATTTATCCCTATTATCAAGCTTTTAACAGCGCCCCTTCAGGCAAAACGCCAAATTCCAGGTAGCGCCATAAATCTATCAATAGTTTTCGCCCTACAGCCACAATCCCTACCTTGCGATTCCGACGGTTCCCGAAAGCAAATCGCCTGTTATACCAGCGGGACAACTTACTTTGGGGCTGGAATCGCAGCCATGCCCAGGACAGTTCGATTATGGTTTCCCGTATTCGACGATTCCCCGCTTTGCTGATCCCTTGTTCCCGATCCGAATCCCCGCTCTGGTAGGGTGTCGGCGTAAGTCCTGCCAAGGAGCCTACTTCTTTCCGGTTCCGGAACTTCCTCCAGCCAAAAAATTCCTCTACCAATACCCAAGAGCCGTTGATTCCTATACCCCGCAGACCCATAAGCTGTTGAATCTTTTTAATATCCTCTCGATGATTGTCTTTCACTTCCTGTAACAGCCGTCGCCGTTCTCTTTCTACGCTGAGTATCTGTTCCCTCACATATTGCACATATTGCCATTCTCTCTTCAGCCGGATCTTCAAACCTTCCTGCAATCTGCTACCGTCCCATAAGCGAATCCGCTCCATCCATTGGGGATCCTTCCTGGGAGTTAATGTGATCCGAACACCCTGTGCCGCTAACAACCCTCTTATACGGTTCGTTGCCCGGGTTCTTTCCTTCTTCAGATCCTTCAACTCACGGTGCAGCTGCCGGCGATCCTCTTCTTCTACTGTAGGTACCCGGACAATGCTCCAAAGCTTCCGCTCTCCGCTGTAGTGGCGTATCAGCATGTTCGGCAGCTTCTGTACGTCCAACTTGTCCGTCTTAGCTCTTCTCGCCCTCCGGTTTACCTCAATACTGGAAGAATCAACAATCAGATTTTCTATCCCTGCGCTCGTTAGGTACCGGTGTATCCAGAAGCCGTCCCGCCCAGCTTCATAACAGCTCCTCACAACCGCCTTCTCCGCCAGGTTAAATCTCTCTTTAGCCACCCTAATCTCCTTTTGCAGTTGCCCTAAATCCCGGCCCTTATATTCCGTTCTCTTACCCTCTGACCAAGTCCTATGGTGAATCCCAGCTTCCAGCTTTTTCACTTAGTTCAAATGCCAGATACAAAACGTGTCTGTTTTCGGTAGAATGCTGTTTGCGAGTTGTTTTCTTTGTCATAAGTTCCTTCCTTTCATAATGGTTGTGATTAAAGGAGCTTATTAGAAAACAACTCGCGCTAAAGCGCTACTTCATTTCATAGTATCTTCGACATTCACCCGAAGCATCATTTTATGTTGAGACTTCAGGCTTTACCCTCTACTATGTATCCTCCTGAATCACAGACTGGAGTTCTCATTGAGTATATTGAATCGTCTGAATGAATACCTGTTGTATATGGGGATTCCGGGACTGCTTGCAATTTCTTTCATAGACTCGGCTGCGATTCCTCTGCCCGGGGGGCCCGATTCAGTTATCCTCCTGCTCTCGTGGCAGAGACCGTCCATATACTTTCTTATCGCCTTAACCGCTGCCGTCGGATCCACCCTCGGGTGCCTGGTGCTTTATGGAATCGGGTGGAAGGGCGGTAAAAAAGCCCTGGCTCGTTTCAGCCCCCGGAAAAGAGAGTGGGTGGAGAAAAAGATGCACGAATACGGCATCTGGATCATTATCTTGTCCGTTATCGCGCCCCCTCCATTTCCGACCAAACTTGTTATATTAGGGGCGGGGGTTCTGCGCACAAGCAGGATGCAATTGATTTCAGGGACGTTGATTGGGAGAATACTGCGATATTCCCTGGTGGCTTACCTGGGTGCCGAATTCGGAAACGACGCAGAAAGACTCATCAGAGAGAACTACCCTATAGTTTCAGTAGTTCTTGTCCTCGTTTTTCTGCTGGTTATTTTAATTCGGAGAATAAATAAAAAGCGTTACACGTTGGAACGTTAGTACGTTGAACGTTGCTTCATTAAGCCCTGCTATTTATCCATCACCTTCCGCTCTACAACGATGACGGTTTTTGACGTTTAGACGTTCGACCTTCGACGTTCGACCTTTTTAAACTTGTGAACCTGGAACCTGCGAACAGAACTTGTGAACCTGGAACCTGGAACTTGCGAACGTTTTTTAGACGTTCGACCTTTGACGGTTTTTGACGTTGGACGTTCGTTCTTGAACTTGTGAACGTTTTTTTCGACGTTCAACGTTTAACGGTTTTAGTTAATTCGATCTTTGCGTCCAGCTCACAATCCGGAACGGCCTCTGAATACGGTCTCGTGATTCGCCGTCTTCATTGAAATGCACATGAACGCCGCCCCCCACATCGAGAGTTTTGCCGATGAAGGAGCCGTGGTATTCGGGTCCCCCGTTCAGCTTCAAATTGGCGTTGGGCGCGTACACTTCCATAAACGCTGAAGTACTTCCGGTCAGATCCGCCTGAGCTGTACCTGCATAATCAATCCTGACATCTACGGGATCGAATCCGGGCGCGGTGATGATGCCGTTTCCTCCGAGCGCCAGCGTGTCTGAAACAAATATTGTTGCGGTGCTTTCAACCTGAATGGTCCCCAAGGCTGCAACAGTAATCCCCTTAAAGCAGTAAACGCCTCCGCTCAGGACCAAGGTGGCGTTTGCTCCGATCCTGTAGTTTCCTAATTGGTTACAGCTTGCCAGATCAGCCCCGCCGTCGATTGTTACGGTGGTGTTGTTGAGGTTGGTATTCCCATTTGCGGTGGAAAAATTGGGAATGGGCGGAAAATATTTTTCCTCCGGCATCTGAAGAACACTTCCGGAAACATCGCTCGCGCCGCCGTTCACGATATAATCCCCGGCGGGACCATACCCCACGTCCCCCTGGACCGAAATGTTCCCGTTGCTCGTAATCTCTCCGTTGGAACCGATGGAACCCCTGTACCCGTTATTGGTGACCGCATCCCAGACTCCCTTGTCGGGATCAAAGCTGTCGACGGTGACATCGCCTCCGGCGGTAAGTGCGTCGATGCCCCAGAGACCCCGGTCGAAAAAAGCGTTGCCGGCGTTTTCTATAATGGCTTCGATGCGGGAAACCGCCAGCGGGTTGTTCACGTTTCCCCAGTAGCCGATGCTGTTGATCCGCCACCTTTCATAGGCGGAGTTGTATCGACTGAAGGTTGTCAGGTCAAAAAATGTCGTAGGGGTGTATTTCAAGAGAGTTGCATTGATTGCGTAGGCGCCGGTGTTGTCCGCATTCGCCTGCAGAGATTTATTGGCGAAAGCGGTTGTGAAGGCCGAAATACGGTCGCTTTCGGGATATTCGGATGAATATCCTGTCTGTCCCGCCAGCAGGACCGGATTGGTGTTATATTCCACGGGGTATTTCGTCCTGTCGTAATCGGTGGCCGGCAGATGCGGCGTATAGCTGTTGCGGTACCACTGAAGCGCTTTCTGTATGCCGGCATCGGCGACATAAAATGCCTGCTGGTTGTATTTATAGGCGGTGCTCGATTGTACCTCGTTCTGAACGGTGAAAACGAGAGTTGTTGAAAGCAGCCCCAGTACTACGAGAAACAGCAGCGTTGCGACAAGGGCGATACCTTTTTCGTTTTTCCGACTTTTGGTAGCATCAGTACGCATATTCTAAATCCCCATATCTATATAAGGCAATGCGGCCGGGAACGGGCGGGAGGTTATTGACATCATGGTATTGCATGTTCTCGAGCAACAGATCGGAAGCCGATTCCGCGCTCGGAATCGCAATTCTGGAGGACAGTTCGACTTCTTCAAGATTCGAGGCGGTCTCCCATTCATTCTCTACTGTAAGCGAAACTGTTACTGAAGTAATGATATTCAGGTGATCGGTATGAAGAATGAACTGGGCGGAGTTCGGCTTAATATTGGTAATAAGCGGTATGGCCGGTTGCTTGGATGCACTGGTGAATGGAGTCATGGACCGGGTGATCCGTGCGTTATTGCTGTCATAAATATATTCGACGTAATACATGGAGCCGTCGCCGTAAATGTCCCCGAAAAATCTGAGTGTTGTGACCGCGGTGTCCGTATTGGGGCTCAATCCGGTCGGAGGAAGTACACCCTGTATATAGGGCAGGCCGAACAGCCGGATTTTGGTATCGCCGCTGTGGCTGTATTTGAAAATACCCGTAATGGTCCCCGAGGTCAGGCCCGTAATCCGGACAGTTTCCGAAACACTGCCGTCAACGACGTCTATGGAATCGCCAACACAGAGTCCTTCAATGGAATCGACCGGAACAGACTGGGCGTACGTGTCATTGCCCAGAATTGCGGAGCCTGTTTCAGTCTCGACATAAATATCATGGGAGCCCGCCTGGGCTATTTCCATTTTCATCATGTTCAAGGCGGCGGTTATATCCTGGTTCGCCTCAGCGCTGCTCTGTTCCGATGACTGCTGGTTCACACCAAGGGAAAACAGAGCCAATGCCCCTCCCATAATCGGAAGGAGGATACATATCGAAACCAGCATTTCTATAACAGTGAAACCGCCGGACGACTGTCGCGGGGTACTGCTATACGATTTATTAATTTTACTCGGAATATAGTGTGTCATGGCGCCATCTCTATTACCGTGGTTGGAGTTTTTTCGGTTACAATGGTTGTAGAAGGCGGTGTTCCCGCCTGAAAACTCTTGTTGCTTGTGACGGTGACGATGATTCTTTTCAGGTCGGTGACTGCTCCATCATCGATGATCTGCCACTGGCGTGTGTAAAGGGCATTTCCCGAAGTGGTTCTGGCTCCGAAAGCATCGACATAATCCACATATCCGGCTGCCGGAGCTGCCGGAGGGATGCTGCCTCCGGCTGTCAGCCCCACACCGTCGGACGTATAGGGAGCGTTTACGGTGAGATTCGTCGTGGTATCGTCAAACAGGAGATCGGTCAGCTCTTCCATCTTGTCATGGGCGGCTGCCGTTGCCTTGG
>JARRLM010000014.1:0-15837 GCA_037386985.1 Acidobacteriota bacterium
TTTCCCTGCCATATAACTTTAAACAGGGTAAATCCATGTCGGTCTGCATGTTTGATTAACGTACCATATTGCGCATTTTGCCTTATAATCCATTTGTGCTGAATTCCTTCGGCAAATGACTATTAATTGAGGGACCTATTCTATGAAAAAAATCGCTGTTTTTGTCGTATTTCTTCTAATTATTATTTCAACACAAACCGTCCATGCGCAGACGGAAACGAAAAAACGGATTATTCCCGGCGAACAGGCTCCCCCAGCAGATCCGGGACAGAGGAATTTTGGCGGATTCCGCCCCTCAGTCGGACAGAAGACGAAACAGCCGCCGATGACGAAGCGACGGCAACAGGAACCTGAAATCCGTACGGTTTCTCTTGATGAGATCTCAATGAGCGATCCTTATATCTTTCCCGATGCGCACAACAATACGTATTATCTTACCGGTACCGGTGGCCGCATCTACAAAAGCAAGGACTTAAAGATGTGGACCGGCCCTTATTCCGTCATAGACCTGACGGGCACATGGATGGACGGTCTTTTTGTGGCGGCGGCGGAGATTCACCGTATCGGGGATAGATACTATTACGCTGGCACCTGGAGCGATCACAGCACATTAATTGAAGCCGTTCCCCGCCGATACAATGTGCCGCGCAATCAGACACAGCTGCTGGTATCAGATTCGCCTGAAGGGCCCTATAAACCTCTGGTTGCCGACCATGAATTCTGCCTCGGTCCGGAAGACTGGGATATCATCGACGGCACGCTCTATGAAGAAAACGGTACCATCTATATGGTTTTTGTTCATGAGTGGACCCAGCTGATCGATGGGACTATGGCTTACATGCCTCTTTCAAAGGATCTGACCCACCGAACCGCTGAGCCGACCACCATCTTCCGCGCCAGTGAAGCTTCCTGGTCTAAAGAAATGAACAGCATCGGCGAGGCCACATTCGGCATGAAGATGCCCGGGTGGGTTACCGACGGGCCGCAAATGTTCAGAACAAAAACGGGAAAACTGGGTATGTTGTGGTCAACCTGGGGAACTCACAGGTATCTACAGGGTGTGGCTTATTCAGAATCGGGCACGATTAAGGGACCATGGATACAGGCTGAAAAACCTCTGAAAGAAGACAACTCCGGGCACGGGATGATTTTCACTACGTTTGAAGGAAAACGCCTGCTTATTATTCACCATGCTGAAGGACAGGGGCCTCGCAAGCCTCAGCTGTATGAAGTCGATGATTCGGGTGATAGACTTGTGCTGGGTTCAAGGTATAACCCGCAACCATGAATTTCAGCTCCTGTTACTATCTTTTTGGCGCCAGACGCGAATGCATTGAATACGCTTCATTTTGACCCGCAAAACAGATTGAGCCGTGAATGGATTGCGGGCAAATTTTCGCACTCCGTTTTGAATAAATTACATAAAACCAGGAGGAAGGAGAGGTATTGAACGATGCGCAAAATCTGGAAAATGTTTGGGATAGTTCTGCTTGTATCGGCCTGTTTCATTTTAGCTCCTGCATATGAGTCCATCGTCGGACCTACCGGTGTACTGAAGTATGATGAGGAAAAATCCTATGGGGGATATACCCTTTTTTCGCCAATGATCAATTGTAAAACTTCTTATCTTATTGATATGGAGGGAAATATTGTCCATCAGTGGGAGACCGAGTACGGTCCGGGCGCCTACGCGGAGTTGTTGCCGAACGGGAATCTTCTCAGGGCCGGCGTGCTTGAGAATCCCCCGGCAAATTTTGGCGGCGGCGGTGGAATCGTTCAGGAGATTGACTGGGACGGGAATGTCGTTTGGGAGTACAAGCTGATGACCCCGACCGAGGTACAGCATCATTGCTTCAAGCGCATGCCGAACGGCAATACCCTGATTTTGGCCTGGGAATTCAAGTCCATTGAGGAAGCGATAGAAAAAGGCCGTGATCCGAACACGATCCCGCCTAGTGTTGCCGCAGGCAACAGCAGGATTACGGGCTTCTGGGTGGACTTTGTCAGAGAAGTGAACAAGGAAGGGGAAACGGTCTGGGAGTGGCATGTATGGGACCATCTCGGCAAGGGTCCCCTGAAATTCGATTTGAACTATCGTCTGCCGGAACCGATGGGAGGCTTCTACCCCAATTTCGACTGGACGCACTTCAATACGGTCGATTATGTGGAAAAAACAGATCAGGTTCTTTTAAACTCGAGGAATTTCAGCGAAACGTACCTTGTGAACCACAAAACAGGTGCCATTGAATGGCGGTGGGGCAATAAAAGCGCATACGGGCAGGGTAAGGCTCCATCCTGGTATGACAATGGAGATCAGAAAATGTTCGGATCCCATAATGCAACACCTCTCGAAAATGGAAATATCCAGATTTTCGACAATGGATCGGAACGTCCGGAAGGGAATCGTTCCGCCGTCATTGAAGTCGATACCAAGACAGATGAGATTGTTTGGGAATACGCGGCGAAAGACTCCAACAGTTTTTTCAGCTTTCGCCAGGGCGCCGCGCAACGTCTCCCGAACGGAAATGTTCTGGTCACTTCGACACAGCACGGACACATATTTGAGGTGACTCAACGGAAACAGGTAGTCTGGGATTATGTGGTGCCTGTCAGAAACGGTGAGATCGTGTGCACGATTGAGGATGGTGACAGGACTCACTCCATCAATAATATGGTCCACCGTGCCTATCGTTACGGGAAAGATTATGAGGGACTAAAGGGGAAGGATCTCAGCATCAAAGGTCCGCTTGCCGGAAAGTGTCCTCAATTTTTCAAGATTTACGAAGGAGAATAATACGGGTTAATATGCTTCGCTCCGAGTGCGGCAAAAATCGGCATATTGTACATGTGTACAAATGACAATGAGGTCAATAGGGGAAGGATCGATCAAATAAAAAGAAAAGATTAGGAACATGGATACTAAAGAATGCCAAATTTTTCGTGATACTTTTAAGAAATTCGTTGCAAAAGAAATTACACCCAATGCAGCTGAATGGGAGTCCCAAAGGGCCGTACCTCGTCAATTATGGATAAAAATGGGGGAACAGGGTTTTCTATGCCCCTGGTTGCCTGAAGAATACGGAGGACTGGGAGTCGGTTTCGAGTTTTCTGTCATCATCAACGAAGAATTAATACGAGGCGATGGTTTTGGGGTGGGAGTGCCTTTGCATAGTGATGTTGCTACGCCGTACATTCATTCCTATGCCCGTCCTGAGATTAAAGAGCGATGGTTGCCGGGATGTACTACCGGTGAAACCATTACGGCCATCGGCTTCACTGAACCGAATACAGGCTCGGACCTTGCCGCCATAAGGACCAAGGCGGTGAAAGACGGGGATTCCTACATAATCAACGGCCAAAAGACGTTCATTACCAACGGTTATTATGCAGATCTTATTGTCGTAGCCGTCAAGACAGATCCCAAAGCCGGGCATAAAGGCATAAGCTTGATCCTGGTTGATAAAGATGCACCCGGTTTCTCAAGGGGAAGAAAACTGGAGAAGATGGGCTACCACATGCAGGATACTGCGGAACTGTTTTTCGAGGATTGTCGGGTCCCTTCCTCAAACCTGCTTGGTGAAGAAGGAGAGGGATTTAAATGCCTCATGGAAAAACTCCAGCAGGAAAGGTTGGAAGTGTGCATTAAATGCCAGGCTTATGCTGAAGAAGCCTTCAAGGAAGCGTTGACATATGCCAAGAAACGAGAGGCTTTCGGCCGACCAATTGGCCATTTTCAACATAATGCTTTCCGGTTGGCCGAGATGGCAACAGAAGTTCAACTTGGCCGGACTTTTCTTGACAAACTTATTTCTAACCATATCCAGGGGAAAGATATTGTACAGGAAGTATCCATGGCAAAATACTGGCTGGGCGAAATGGTGAACCGTATCGCCTACAATGCAGTTCAGATCCACGGCGGATACGGCTATATGGAGGAATACCGAATTTGCAGGATCTACCGTGATGTGCGGGCGCTATCCATTTTCGCGGGTACAAGCGAGATCATGAAGCTCATTATAAGCCGTAATTTAGGGTTAAGGAGCGAATCGTAAATTGAAGGAAACAACTTCGCGGCGGGTTCCATAAAGGAACAAATGCTGGAGGAGTGCAGAGATGAATGTTGCTCATAACTTGGAGAAATCCGCTGTTAATTTTCCTGAGAATGTGGCAGTGATCGAAAGAGATACAAAAGTCAGTTATGCTGAGTTCGATCGAGATGCTAATCGAATCGCCGGTGCCATGGAGGGTGCCGGCTTACGCCCCGGTGATCACATAGCTATGTGCGCCCCCAATTCCTACCAGTGGCTGGTTTTTTATTTTGGTGCACTGAAGGCCGGAGCCGTGGCCGTAACCTTCTCACACCTGATGATGCAGGACGAACTTTTTAAGGTCCTGGAGGATTGCAGACCGAAGATCCTGTTCATCTCGGATGAAAAGACGGACCTTCTGAGAAAATGCCGGATTCAGAACTGTCCCGAGCTGATCGTTTCCGATTCGGGGGACATTTCGTATGAACGATTTATCGAAAAGGGAACTCCGATGTTTCGAACCGTTCAGTGTCTCCGGCACGATACGGCAGCTGTTCTGTATACGGGGGGAACCACCGGGACTTCAAAAGGGGCCATGTTGAGTCATGAAAACCTACAGGCCGCCCTTTTCAATGTCGCGCATAATGAACGCTCAACGGAACAGGATCTGGCCCTCTGCTTTTTACCCCTCAATCATGTATTCGCCCAGATACACATTATGCATTCTACTGTTTTCAGCGGCGGAGGATTGGTTATTCAGAGCAGCTTCGATCTGGAGGATGCGTTGAGAGTGATTGATCGGCATCAGGTAACGAAGTTTTATGCAGTGCCGACTGTATATATTCGATTGCTTGAAGTGCCGAAACTTCGGGAAAAGATACGCTCGATTCGATACTGTTTCTCCGCAGCGGCAAGCATGGCTACGGAGGTCGTGAAGGAGTGGAAAGCACAGACCGGCCTGAATATTTACGAAGCCTATGGCTTGACGGAAAGCGCTTCGATGGTTACCTACAATCATTATTACCGCCACGTGATCGGATCGGTTGGAACACCGGCCAATCTGGTGGAAGTGGGAATCCGGGATTTTGAGGGCAATGTGCTGCAGCAGGGGGAGACGGGAGAAATATGTATCTGCGGTCCGAATATTACAAAAGGATATCTTAACAATCCCGAGGAGACGAAAGCCGCTTTTTGGGGCGACTGGTTTCGTTCCGGGGACATCGGAGTAATAGATGAAAACGGTTATTTGTATATTGTAGACCGTTTGAAGGATATGATTATCACCGGCGGCGAAAATGTCTATTCCCGGGAAATTGAAGAAATTTTATACGGTCGACCGGAAATAATGGAATGTGCGGTTGTCGGTTTGCCTGACAAAGAGTATGGAGAGCGCGTGACGGCGTTCATCGTCCCCCAAAAAGGTCAACAGATCGAGCCGGCGTCTTTGAAAACGGACCTCAAATCCCGTCTGGCCGGTTTCATGGTTCCTAAAGAATATATCACTGTAGATGAACTGCCCAAAAACAATGCCGGCAAAATACTGAAAAGGGAGATCAAGAAGCTGTATATTTAAAAGTAAAGGTGAAATTTTAATTGTTCAAGATGAAAGCTGCCTCAATAAGGAACATCTGATACCGTAGCCGATGGGCGGATTTTCTCGCTTCAATTTTCTCCCCGCGGCAATTTTACCAGGCGGTCTCCCTGGAAAGAACCAACATAGATCGCATCGATTGCCTCTATGGCGACGGAAACTCCGTTAATCAGGGCTTTGCCGTCGTTTTCGTACACGGTACGGTGTTCCAGTGTTTTCGGATCGACTTCCGCCACTGAAAAACCCTGGATACAGGGATGGTTGGATTCCGGAGGACAATTCCCGTTTACGCCTTTGATGCCCGCGGCCAGTATTTTGCCATCCCGTGTCCAGGTAAGGTTGTCCGGCATGAAGGTGAATTCGCATTTCGCCACTTCTTTTTTTGCCATCAGATCGTACTGGTGCAGGTCGCGGGTAACCCAGCCGCTGATGTATGCAAAGCGGCCGTCCCCTGAGACCAGAACGCCGTTCGGGTAGCCGTACTCCGAACCGGGAAGAACCTGCTCTCCGTTTTTGGGGGTCCAGAGAGCTACATTTCCGGAAGGTTCCCCTCCAAAAGGACTTTGTCCTTCCTTCTGAATGGCCTGCGGCCGCGTGGCAACGAAGCTGCCGTCAGGAAGGGCGGCGACATCATTGTATGGTTCGGTTGCGAGCACGCATCCGCGCCATGTCAATTTCCATTTCGCGCGGTCGGGTGTTAACTCATACATCTCCATCGATTCGCGCACGCTGTGATTGACGACATACAATTGCCACTCTCCGCTTGTGCGTTTCGAGAGCGACAGCCCGTGAGGCTGGATCCGTCCGCCGATCGACTCCATACAGCCGTCTTCACCCCAATCCGAACGTTTATCGGCGGACAGGGGAATCGCGGTGAATGTCTGCGTGGCAAGATCAAACAGATCTAGCCCTTTCACTTCATCCCGGCCCATTTTTGCCACGATCAGGAAACGGCTATCCGGTGTTCGTTCAAAGTCTTCCGGTGCAACCGTACCGCAGACAATCTCTGCTTCGCCATGCCGACCGCATTCAAGTAGTTGAGGATTCAATGCGCCAGGCTGCGCGCCCGCGAATGACGGCAGTAATAACATGTACAGGAATAGAAACAATGTGTATCGATAAGCTTTCATGATCAATTCCCCATAATTTTGCACTACATATGTTGCATCAGTCTTGTTTCTTTAAATACTGTCGGATAAGAAATTTCATCAGGCTGTCGGGACCTTTGGCGTCGGAGTATATCCGGTCAAAGAAACACATTCTGCCGGGATCGTCTTCCGTAAACGGCTTCCATAAGGGCATGTCGGAACCGTCGGCATCCCTGCCGTTCGGATCGCCGGAACGGATGAAGTTGGACCAGTAATTGCACATTTTGCGTGCGAGATCATAATGTTTGCCGACAAAGGGGCGCCAGCATTTCGCCAGCGTTTCGAAGAAAAACCAGAGGTCCACCGAATGAAAGGCGCCCGGATTGTCCCAGCCGGGAATTTCAGCGTTGAACACCCAATAATAAATGGGTGTTCTTTCCCCTGTCCTGGCCTTTGCGTTGCCCAGCAGTCGGATCGAAAATTCCAGATGGCTTACTGTGGCTTTGTAGAGCATTTCGGAAATACTGTTGTTGGACGATGAACATAGCTTAAGAAACTCGTCTGCATCGTCTCCATATGCTTGCCTGGCAAAGGATTCGAACTCTTCAACGGTTTTAACTCCGGGCCGGTCCGGGAACTCCGTAGCTGTGTGTCCGAACATCATGGGAACCCGTTGGCATTCATTGGCCATGAAAAGCCTGCTGGCGTCGCCGACATAAAACTTGCCGTCGATTGTGGGGCTCCAGAACGCTTTGTATTCCACCATCCTGTCCCTGAGAAATACCGCATCCAGCCTGCGGGCTTCCGACAGGGAGGATACGCCCAGAAATTTGAAAAACTCAACGCCATCCTGCTCCGCTTCGGATAAATTCTTTTCCATGTGAAAAAAGTCGCTGGGATAGGCCGTCATGGTCAGCCCGCTGTCGACAATGGCTTTCTGGAACAGGCCTTCGTTCTGGGGGGAAACGACCTGGGCCATGACGCTGCCGCCACCGGCGGACTGTCCGCCGATCGTAATGTTTTCAGGATCGCCACCGAATGCCGCGATATTCCGCTTCACCCAGCGTGTGCCGAACTGCTGGTCCAGGTGTCCGAAATTGGCGGGCGCTTCGGGATTTTCCACGGTGATTTCCGGATGACAGAGGAAGCCGAAGACATTCAGCCTGTAATTAACGGTGACCACTACGATTCCGCGTCTTGCGATGCGCTCACCATCGAATTCCATCTCGGCCGTATTGCCTTCCTGAAGTCCGCCTCCGAAATACCAGACAAATACCGGCAGTTTTTCATCGGCGCTTCGTGCGGGTGTCCATACATTGAGGTGCAGAGAATCCTCATCCATGGCGATGGACGTGTCCACGTTCCATTCTCTCGAGTAGATGATCTCGGGATCTTCGCCGGGAATGTGCTGCATCGAAATAGGGGCGAACTTGTAGGCATAAAGAATCCCGTTCCAATTATCTGCCGGCTGGGGGGCTTTCCATCGGTTTTCCCCGACCGGAGGCGCCGCGAAGGGAATTCCTTTAAAAGATGTAACTCTTGGATCGGCCGCCGGCAGACCTTCAACCGTACCATTTTCAACAATAACTCTCCTTAACACAATGGTTCTCCTTTCCTCTGGCTTTGCCCGGTCGGC
The DNA here is from genome assembly GCA_037386985.1 of Acidobacteriota bacterium. Classification (GTDB taxonomy): domain Bacteria; phylum Acidobacteriota; class UBA6911; order UBA6911; family UBA6911; genus UBA6911. The sequence continues at coordinate 8,344 of JARRLM010000014.1, forward strand.
AAAACGTTTCGGTCCTACCGCCCGTTCTTTTCCCCGGCTTTTTCCCTGCGCCATGAATAGTAAGCATCATAGGCCTTCAGCTTGTCCAGGTTCGGGATCGGTTTCGCGCCGACGGTTGCATTGAAATACAGTACCTTTTGATCCTCCTCGGTAAAGTTTGGCCATTCCGGAAGGTCGGGGCCGTTCGGGTCTCCCGCCTCGGCAAAATTGATCCAGTAGGCCTGAATCATTTCGGAAAGAGCCCGATCTTCCGGTCGAGGCTCGCCGCCCCGTCCTCCCAGATTTCCGAAGACATAGGAGACCTCGTCCGCATGATTGGCGCCGTCGGGCGATGATGGAGTGCGATGATCGTAATAGTAGACAAATGCTTTTCCGGTTCCCATCCGGGATTGAAGCCGGGCCCAGGCCCAGGTGGGCCATGCAAACGCAAATTCGCGGAAAATATCCGCCGAGGCGCGAGCCGCTTCCGCGTCGGTCGAATGCGGATACGCTTTCAGGATTGCATCCGCCCGTTCCCCGTAGCCGGATCGAATCTGTTGTTCGAACTGCTCCGGAGTAGCGGGGCCCCGCATGAACAATCCGCCTTCATTGGAATTGGTGCCTGCCAGGATCGGAGTATCGTTGAATTGGCCTTTTTCATATAATTCGTAAGGATCTCCCGGAATAACGTATCCATCGGCCACGGGCCAGAAACGGGCGCCGCCCGTTCCTCCTCCGGTCGCTTCCTGGATCTGTTCGGCCGGCAGCGCCCGCGCAGCCTTGATATCGGCGGCACCGAGTTTCTCCAGAAAGCTCTCTCCATCCGATTCCGCCAGTTCCAGTGCCGGAACATTCATTCCCGCCCCTTCTTCGATCCTCGGCGGAGCAAAAGATCCGCCGCTTTCGGAAATTGCGCGCTGGAACAGCCCCCTGGCGGGCGGTGCGGCGGACAGCATGCCGACGGCAATCCCTCCAGCGGATTCGCCGAAAATCGTGACGCGCGACGGGTCCCCTCCGAATCGGGCGATTTTGTCCTTTACCCACTGGAGACCGGCTATCATATCCTGAAGCCCGTAAGTGCCGGACCCTCTGCCGCTTTCACGGCTGAGTTCCGGGTGCGCAAGAAATCCGAAAACGCCAAGACGGTAGGCGATGCTTACGAGGACCACTCCTTTCCGGGCGAACTTGGTTCCATCGAACATGGGAGTACCCGTCATTCCACCGACGAATGCGCCGCCGTGAATCCACACCATTACTGGCCGCTTTTCATCGGCGTTTTTTGCTGCCGACCATACATTCAGGTACAGGCAGTCTTCGCTGAAATTTGCGGGGGAGCCCGTCATCGCGGCCATGCTGGAATCCTGCATGCAGCCCCGAGCGTATGTATCTGCGCTTCGGACACCCGTCCATGCCTCCGGCGGCTGCGGAGCCTGCCAGCGCAGGTCGCCGACCGGAGGCGCCGCAAACGGAATTCCTTTGTATGAAAAGACGCCGTCCTGTTCGACGCCTTCAAGGGTGCCTTCCGTTACCTCAACCGTTGTTGTCAGAGGCGGCGAACTGCAGGCGACGGTAAATAAAATAAATATCACGAATACAAAAAAACAGCCTGAATGTTTAGAAAGCATCGAACCTCCTTATGTAGTAACAGTGTCGCGCATGACCTTGCCGGTAACTTTGTCTTTCCATGAACCCCGCTGCTGGAGCGGCCAGTTGAAGGAAATAGCTCCGGGCTGCTGACAGTCCATGACGCAGCACCCGCAGTACCAGCACTCATCGGGATGCAGAATGACCGGCGGACTCCCCTTTTCGGGATTGGGAATAAAGACATCCACCTGGCATACATTCACGCAGATATTGCACCCCGTGCAAAAATCAGGATTGAAAGTTACGGGCGAACTCGGCGTGGTAATGTTGGGTAAAGCACTCAATGAAATTTTCGTCATCGCTGTCATCCTATTTTCTTTCGTACACTCCCGTGTAATCCCTGTTGTGAGCTTCGTAATTGGCTTTCATGTCCCCCCAATAGTTCAATGGCAGTTCGCCGGATATGACTTTGCCATTTTCCATTTTAACGGTTATATATTTGTTCCATTCCGGCGGATCCATTTCGGGGAAATCAATTCTATGGAAGTTGAGAGGCGCACTGCTGGCTTTTCGCGCATCTGAGCATGCGTCAGCATGCTCAGATCTTCCATGCTGCGCATCAGTTTATGCGGATCAAGGGCGCATAATCTCGGCACAAACGAATCCTCAATATCCTTTAGAGTATCCAGCCCCATACGAAGCAGGGATTCGGTTTTGAATTCACTGCAGAAATACTGCATGGTCCTGGCAATACCGGCATTGAGTTCCTTCCATTCAATGCCTCCGGTGCGTCTTACCAGTGAATAGATACGCGCTTTCTCAACGGCAACCTGTTCTTTGGATATTATGGGCTCATTCGCATGACTCGCGTAATCGGCCGCTTTCCTGCCGGCATACCTTCCCGTGGAAGCCGCGAAGCTGTGATCTCCGGGAGAAAACAGCTGCTCCCCGGCTACATAAAGTCCGTCCAGGGTCGATTTGAGATTCCAGTCGACTACGGGACCGCCTCCCCTGGCCGTCCGCCACTGGGAATGGGTTTCACCCTCTATGAAGGCATAGTTTTGAAGAAGATGCTTCTTTGGGTCGAAGCCGGCTCTCTCATAAGTGCTGGTGATGATTTTGGTGGTGGACTCTTCTCCAAGCATGAGGTCCCAGGTCACTTTGCGTTCGATATCGCTCATGGCCGGAAAATCACCGTAAAAAGGCAGCGCCCACTCCCCTTTGAGAATTCCTTCGCGGATGGACTCCCGTATCGGGGGCGGAGGCATCATCGCGCCGCCATCCTGCCAGCCCTGTGTGGGCCAGGGCAGCTTCTTCCCCTCGGCATCAATCAGTTGAAGATTTTCATAGCTGGCGTCGCCGGCGCCGCCGTACCAATTGTGCTTGTACCCTGTGCCCAGCATCAACGGGACCGTATGCTCCATCAAAAGAAGCTTGGCGCCCGCCTTCCAGGCCATGGCCACTCCGTCGCCGCTGGCGCAGCGGGAACGGAACTGTCTGCAGCCGGCATGTTCCGTGTTCAGCATCCACATGTAGTAGTCTCCCGCTGTTGCCAGCACGGCGGCTTTCGATCTGAAAATCATGAACTCACCGGTACGGTTGTTGAATCCTGTCGCGCCGATGACGGGCGTTCCCTGAAGCCCCCCTTCAGTCAACAGGCTGGTTGCCATCACGCGATCGAAAATCCGGATTCCCAGTCGTTGACATTCCTTTTTGAGGGCGGGTTTGAAGGTAGTGCCCCAGACGCGCAGGACAATTTCGGTTTCGTGATTACGGCTGGTGCGGGGGGAAAACATGAATTTGGTATCGTCATACCGGCCTTCGGCTCCGACATACTCATCATGAATATCCCGGATCTGGCCGCCCATCTGTTCCAGTTCAAGAAGCGTATCGTAGTTTTCCCTGCATGTGATTTGAGCTCCGATGCCGTTTCCATAGGATATCTTCGGCGTGCTCTTCGGCTTTTCCGTAAAAATTCCCGGGTGCTGGGCCAATAGTTTAGCCCATTCATCAGGATCAACCCGGGAATGCGGATTGGCAGGGCACTGGCACCAATGATCGCAGCCCGGACCTCCGGCGCCGCTTCTTACGGTGTCTCCTTTTTCCACCAGAGCCACTCGAAGTCCTTTTCTGGCGGCATTGATGGCAGCCCAACAACCGGCGATACCGCCCCCAATGACGAGGACGTCCGTGTCAATTTCGTACTCTTTTTCATAGTCCACGGTGTATGGCCATGGGGGGGCCTTGCCTTGGGTTTGAAAGAAATCGTGCCATCGGGTCATCCTGTTTTCTCCATTCACTTAAGGTTAAAAGGAACCCCTCAACAGATCCTGTTTCAGGCGGCACCGCTCCACCGTTGAGATCGCAATCTTCCTTTGATGATAATGCGAGTTTATCCTATGTTCCCGGGTTATCTGAAAACAAAAATTCTCCACAACGGTTGTTGCAATTAATGTAATGAATATAAACTTGAGAGTGTATATAATTGTACGCATACGAACAATAATGCGCCTTGGGTGAATGAACAATCGTCACTCGGTAAGTTCCCTGTAGAGGCGGCTTGGAAAAAGCATGGATGGCTGTTTTGCCGTCAGATGCTTTAACTCTGATTGTTTTTGGCAAGAAGACACATCCGGAGCTTATAAAGTGATTGTAGTAATAAAAAAACGATTCTTTTAGCCTGACGATCCAATCCACCCGTTCATGGACATACTTCTGAAGACAAGGAGGACCGATGCTTTTCAAACATTCAAGTTGTCTGGTAGTTTTTCTGGTCTTGATGGTTTTTGCCTGCGCATGCGGTTCGCCGTCCCTGACAACCACCGTCGAGGTTACGGGAGGCACGATTGAGGGTGTCGAGCAGGATGGTATATTTTCCTTCAAAGGGATTCCGTTCACAGCGCCTCCCGTTGGAGATCTGCGCTGGAAGGCGCCGGAACCGGTGCAGCCCTGGTCGGGCGTTAAAAAAGCGGATGCTTTCGCTCCCGGATGCATGCAGGCCGCTAATTCTATGGGGAATACGGCTCCGGTAAGTGAAGACTGCCTGTACCTGAACGTGTGGACGCCTGCTAAAACGCAGGGTGAAAAGCTTCCAGTCGTTTATTGGGTTCATGGGGGCGGTTTCAGCGGCGGCTCGACTTCCACTCCCATGTATGACGGAACGGGTTTCGCGAATAAGGGTGTTGTGCTTGTAAGTGTTGCCTATCGGCTCGGACCTTTCGGATTTCTTGCACACCCCGAGCTCAGCAGGGAAAGCGGCAACGGATCGGGGAGTTATGGAATGCAGGATATGGTTGCAGGCCTTGAGTGGGTGCAGGAAAATATCGAACGTTTTGGAGGAGATCCTTCCAATGTAACGATTTTCGGCCACTCGGCAGGCGGGGCGGCAATCAGCATACTGGCTGCTTCCCCGCTCACGAAGGGGCTTTTCCATCGAGCCATCTGCATGAGCGGTGGTAATTTCGGCCCGCTTCAGACTTCAAATCAGCCCGGTATGGGTATGGGCGTCCCGGCCTTAAGCGTGGCGGAAGCGGACGGCGAAGCATTTTTGAAGGAATTGGGCGCTGCCGATATCCAGGCGGCTCGAGCATTGAGTGCAGAGGAGATCCAGAATTCCCTGGCAGGCGGAATGGGAGGCATGCGATTCCGGCCCGGTGCGGACGGGTATGTCATTTCGAACGACCTCTACACCCTCCATAAGGAGGGCAATTTCAATTACACACCCATATTACTGGGACACACTTCGAATGAAATGGGATCCTTCGGCGGCCGCGGAAATGTTACGGCGGAAGCGTTTGAGAAACAGATCAAATCACAATATGGCTCTCATGCCGATGCCATTCTCAGCGTGTATCCTCATTCAACGGATGCCGAGGCGACAAAGTCTTCGAGCGGGATCCGGAACGACAGCGGGTTCGCCTATAACACCTGGACATGGTCCCGACTGCAGTCCCAGGCAGAAAACGCCTAACCTGGACAGGCTGAAAGTATTCGATGCGTACAATGACTGGCTCAGGGAACAGTCAGAGTAAAAATACGTGCCGCAGGCAATGGGGGGTGAACATCGGAATATGAATGCATCGATTTCACAGCACAGAAAAGTGACGGTCGTTACGCCGCTTTTCTAACGGTATTCCGGTCGATTGGTCTGCTCCGGGGCGTTGGAGCGGGCCAATGAACAGGACAGGAGGTTTCAAAGTGAAACCCAGATATTTTGCAGTCGTTTTTCTTTTATTGATCAGGCCGGCATTATTCGGACAGGAAACAGGGAGTATGCCGTATATGGATCCCGATCTCTCGCCTGAGCAAAGGGCGGAAGATCTTGTCTCCCGCATGACTCTGGAGGAGAAAGTGCTCCAGATGCAGAGCACCGCTCCCGCGATTCCGCGCCTCAGTGTGCCCGCCTATAACTGGTGGAACGAAGCGTTGCACGGTGTAGCCCAGGGCCGTGCCACCGTATTCCCGCAGGCAATAGGTCTCGCCGCCACCTGGGATACCGGTATGATGGTTCGGGCGGCCGACATAATATCCACCGAAGCGCGGGCAAAATACAACGATGCCCAGACGCGTCCCGCCCCTTCCGGTCCCGAAGCATTGATGACCCTTCCCGGTCGCACTGCCGGACTGACGTACTGGTCGCCGAACATCAATATTTTCCGGGATCCACGTTGGGGACGCGGCCAGGAAACCTATGGAGAAGATCCTTATCTGACCGGCCGCATGGCTGTTGCATTCGTTACCGGAATGCAGGGGAGCGATCCTCATTACCTGAAGGTTGTTTCCACGCCGAAGCATTACGCGGTGCACAGCGGTCCTGAACCTCAAAGGCATGAATTCGACGCCAGGGTAAGCGAATACGATCTTGTAAACACTTATTTGGCGGCTTTCCGGACTGCGGTCATCGAAGGCGGAGCTGAATCGATCATGTGTGTCTACAATTCCGTGGCCGGCGTTCCCGGGTGCGCCAGCAAGGATCTGCTGCAAACGCGTTTGCGCGAACAGTGGGATTTCCAGGGCTACGTTGTGAGCGATTGCGGCGCCGTAAACGATATCTATCGGAATCATAAATACTCCGCTACCCTGGGCGAAGCTGCGGTCTTTGCCGTCAAAGCCGGCACGGACCTCACATGTGGAACAGAGTATGCAACTCTGGTTGATGAAGTGAAGTCCGGCAACATCAGCGAATCCGAAATCAATCGTTCGCTGAAGCGTATCTTCGTGGCGAGATTTCGCCTGGGTATGTTTGATCCTCCGGAGCGGGTACCGTATTCGAAGATATCAATCGCCGTAAACGATTCGTCCGCACACCGCCAGGCGGCACGGGATGCCGAGCGGAGGGCGATCGTACTGTTGAAAAATGAAGGCGGAATTCTGCCTTTAAGCCCGTCGATAAATAAAATAGCCGTCATCGGTCCTTCAGCCGACGATCCCATTGCGCTTCTGGGCAATTACAACGGCATCTCATCCCGGCAGGTCACTCCGCTGGAGGGAATTCAGAAGCAGTTCGGGACTACGAAAGTGCGATACGCACTCGGTGCAACCTATACGGCCAGTACGCATTCGTTGGTTCCCTCGACTTTTTTGATGTCCGCGGAGGGTAATGTGCATGGATTGCTGGCCGAGTACTTCGATAATCCGGAATTCCTGGGTCCGCCCAAGCTCCGCCGATCCGAACCGCGCGGGTATTTCGATATGGGGATGGAAGATCCTGAGGTAATCGCGGCGATCGGCAACGAAAATTACTCGGTACGCTGGACGGGTACGCTGATACCGCCCGCTACGGGCGAGTACGATCTGACAGTCCGTATCGGCAGGTGGAATCGTACGGCATCGGTTCGACTGTTCCTCGAAGACAAGGAACTCAATTTTGGTACGGGACCTTCCACTCAAATGACTTCGACACAAACGGCTCAGGGACCTCGAGGGAATGTG
>JARRLM010000015.1:0-10487 GCA_037386985.1 Acidobacteriota bacterium
GAGGCACAACCGATGTTCAACTGCTTGCGGATTTCTGCCAGCCGCGAACGCATGATATTCCCTTTCTCGGGTTCTTCTAAAAATTCTATTGCGACACGGGCTAATGCTTCCGGCGTCGCACGGTTTTGAAACAACTCCGGCACAACTTCCTCTTTAGCAATTAAGTTTACCAAGCCCATCATCGGACTGCGAATCAAAAGAGTTCCGACAAACCAGCTCAGGGGGGAGATTTTATACGTAACCAGGAATGGTGTACCTATTAAAGCAGCCTCAAGAGAACTGGTCCCGCTTTTAACAAGAGCAAAATCGGCATTTGCGAGAAGATCCCGGGAGTCCTCAGTTGAAAAACGATACCTGCCGGAATCCACCGAATTCCCCAGAACACGGTGTACCACAGCCCTGATGGGATCCGGACCTACGGACGGTGCCACCGAGATTAAAAATTGGGCGGGGATTTGGCTGTCAATACGCTGTGCAGCCCGCAAAAGCGTCGGCAGAATATGGTCAATCTCCCTGAGGCGGCTTCCAGCAAGAATCGCAACAGTCTTGCGCTTCGGATTCAGATTCAATCCTTTAAGAAAAGATTCCCGATTGAAATTGGGATTAAAATCTTCCAGCAAAGGATGTCCAACATATTCCACCTCTACGCCCCTGGCACGATAATATTCCTCCTCGAATGGAAGGACGTAGACAAAATGCTGGTGATCCTTCCATTCGAGGAGGAATATTATCGTGCCAGGGGCGTAGAGGTGGAATATGTTGGACATCCTTTGCTGGAAGATTTTAATCCCAATTTCAATCGGGAATCTAATAGGTATGAATGCTCGCCAGAGCTTCCCGAACGCCGATATGGGCAAGATCACGAATATGGCCCAGCAAATGTACTCCTGCATTTGCCATGGCATCCCCGCCCGTCCCAATGAAATCCAGCCTGTCCGGGCCGTGCATCGAATGCAGTCGTTCAACAAGACGTGCTCCGTACCTGTCTGCTGACGCTTCCCCCGCAATAATCAAAATTCTTTTTCGATGCTGTGCCATAGTTTCCACTGTCTATAGCCACCCATCCACTATCCACTGTTAACTATTAACTGTTAACTATTTACCTCTCTCTCGATCCACCCTCCCCCGACAACCGCCTCCTCCTGATAAAAAACACATGCCTGGCCCGGGCTGACAGCCGGTTGGGGGTCATCGAAAAGAACTTCGACGCTACCGTCTCCCATTGGAGTGATTGTTGCCGGCGCTTCAGGATGTCGTGAGCGTATTTTCGCTCGGATACGGATCGGCTCTGCCAAATCGGGAACAGAAATCCAGTTAGGCCGAACTACGCGGCAACGTTTCTTACCAAGTTTAGAGCGCTCTCCCACAACAACCCTGTTTTCCTCCGGACAGATTTCGAGAACGTAGAGGGGTGATGGATGGGCGATTCCAAGACCGCGTCTCTGACCGACTGTGTAATGATGGATACCCTGATGAGTGCCCAGAATCTGTCCTTTGGTATCTACAATAGGTCCCGGAGAGAATGGATGGACGGATACCGGTTTTTCTACGACCCTTTCAAAAAAACGTTCAATAAATGCAGCATAATCACCATCCGGGATGAAGCAGATTTCCTGGCTTTCCGATTTATCGGCAACCATGAGCCCATGGCGGCGAGCCGTCTCGCGAACCTGTTCCTTTGTCAGGTCTCCTAACGGAAACACCGCTTTTGCCAGCTGCGCCTGACTGAGTTCAAACAGGAAATAGGCTTGATCCTTGCTTCGATCTCTCGCCCGTAAAAGGAAATACCTTCCGCTTTCTTCGTCAAAGACGACACGAGCATAATGCCCGGTTGCGATATGTGTCGCCTGCACCTCATCCGCCATTCTGGCCAACCGGTCAAATTTCATATGAGAATTGCACAGCACGCAGGGAGACGGCGTATAACCGCTGCGATAATTTTCTATAAATGCGCGTACAATTATACTTTCGAATTCCTTCTGAAAATCGACTATATAGTACGGAATATTCAAACGGGCGGCTACAGTCCGTGCATCGTAGAAATCGTCCGGAGAGCAGCACCCGCTAAATCGAAGCCCCCCATCCTCCGGCAGATTGAGAGTCTGGTCCCAGAGCTTCATGGAAAATCCCACCAGGTCCCAGCCGGCATTCTTCAGGATAAGAGCCGCGGTGGAGCTGTCAACACCGCCGCTCATGGCAACAGCGATTCTGCCCACCGTCATGAAACCACCCCTCCAAGCACACAGGGGTTGCGGTGCAATGGATTCTGTATGTTAATGCAAGCTATAATGTTATCCGTCGTCAACAATGCTCCGCAACGCTCAGGTTGGGCCACATCAGCCTCCTCCTCGCGCTTTGCCTTTGCTTCACAAACACTGAGACCTGCAGTAATTTCGCTATGGGCTGCCAGGCATCCACAAAAAACAACTCCTGACAAAATGGATATTCTTGACGGTCGGATGAAGAATATATTCATCGACAGATTTTACTTTTTCCTCGTAGGAATCCAGGATCTTTGAAACAACTTCCTGCGCTTCGAAATGAATAGCCTGTAGCCTTTCTTCCAATTCATGGGTCTGCTTGGCAGCGAAAGAGGGTCGGTCAACACGCTGTATACTGAATTCAGTCCGCAAAAAAAGCGCCGAAATCCGCTCCTTGATTCGATTAAAATGTTCTCTGTCCTGTAAGTCCGTCTTAAACTCTTCCAACTCTTCGGAATTTTCCATCCCCAGATATTTTTGCTGTATTCGTTCAAGTTTTCGTTTAAATACCTCATGCAGAGTGTCAAATTCACGGTGCATGGGCCCTCTACTCAGATCCAGGCATCGGATAATGAAATCGTTCCGCGACTCTCCGGAAACTGAATACTCATCGAGATTAAAGTTTCGATAAACCCTTACAGTAAAGGTACGAAGCAGGTACTGAAAAAACCTCGTTTCCATCCACGATATGAACTGTGCATCCACATAACCCGGCAGACTTCTGAAACGAACCTTCTCCGGAACGTCCGATCCCAGATTCGCAGGATCTATATCCCGGACCGCGTCATCATCCCAGAAAGGTTCTAAACCGTCCGATGGTATTTCCACCGCTCGGTTTACACTGTAGGTCTCTCGGAAACCGGTCCGAACATCGCTGAAATCTATCTTGGCTTCCAGGTATAAATAGGGTAAGTATTCAAGCTCCTCCCCGGCAGGGGATCCCGAATTCCAGAACATTTTCTTTGTGTTCTCGATAGTAGGTAGCATGCGGTTATTTTACCCTACACAAGTTGTTCGAATAAATGAAGTTGGAATTTTATCATGGGGGGGAGGCATATCACAATTGCAGATCGATTGAATGAAAATCCTATTATTGTATGCCTGGGGATTTAAAAACCTATAAGATAGAAGGGAGTTGGAGGTCTTGCGGCTTTCTGAGCCTGACGAATTTTCATCAGCCTCGAGCATTCCGGTTGAATGCATATATTCAGATCAGTTGACAGATACAACGGGATTTTTAAATTCAGCGTAGCCCAAGGAATTGAAAAGTGCTTTAAACTCCAGCCTGCCGTAAAACAATCTTGATTTTACGGTACCGACAGGACAACGGATTATCTTGGAAATTTCCTGTATGGTATTGCCTTCCAAATCGTGAAGACGAACAACAAGAGCCTGCTTTCCCGTCATCCGGTCAAAAGTATCCTGGATATGAGACTTCAGCTCTTCTCTGCATGCATGTATCAGAGGGTTGGAAAAATCGTTTGCTTCCACCGGCAGGTCACGAGAAGATTCATTGTCGAATTCAACAAATTGCCGTTTCTTACCCTTACGCAGCATTCCAAGGCAGACATTTATTGTAATGCGGCTGATCCATGTAGAAATTTTTGCATCACCGCGAAAGTTGGATATCCCCCGATATACGTTCAGCATTGTTTCCTGGAGGGCGTCTTCAGCGGAAGCCTCCTCGCCCAGAATACGGTAGGCCGTATTAAAAATTTTTCTATTGTATTGTGTATACAGCTCATGGCAAGCGTCAGGATCATTCGATATACAGCGCTGGATAACCGCCATATCGAGTTCTTCCGATTGTTTGGCTTCGACTGCGTCCATTGTCCACCTCATTTCCGTTTAGGTGATCCTAATTAACGACTTTCAGCCATTTCTATTGCAATTAGAATGCCAAACCGCATAAATAAGTTAAGTTATTATTTTTAAATGATTTAAGGCTATCGAAAGAAAAGGGAAGAAATTGTGGAAATGTATAAAAATTAGACACATAAACGCATAAAAACATTAAAGTGCTCTTTCACAACGACTTAGATGTGTCTAAAATATTAACACCCAAAATAAAACCAGGCAACAATTCCCTGCAAAAAAATCCTCATTCTTCAATTTTTAATTTCCATCCTACGCATTTTATCTATAAGGGATTGCCGACTGATACCGAGAGCACGAGCAGTACGTGATTTATTCTGATCGAATCTCGCAAGAGCTTTTTGAATCATCTTATCTTCCAGTTCTCGAATTGCAGACTTCAGGTCTCCATCAGAAGCCATAGCGGCATGGGAACGTTGGTATATATGATCGGACAGTAAATCGGGACCGATAACACCACCTTCCTCGGACAAAAGAACCATGCGCTCTATTTCGTTCTGCAATTCACGCACATTACCCGGCCATGAATAAGCGAGCAGAAGCTGGCGTGTCTCATCGTTCCATTGCCCCGGCTTGCGATTGAGTTTAAGAGCGAATTGGCGAATGAAATATTCTGCCAGTGGAAGAATATCCTTCTTGCGTTCGCGCAACGGGGGAATCGTAATCGAAAAGACGTTAATCCTGAAGAATAGATCCTGCCGGAATCGCTCTGCTGCGACCTCAGCTTTAAGATCCCGATTTGTAGACGCAATAATACGAACATCGACCTTTTTCGGCTGATGAAAGCCCACGGGCATAATTTCGCTTTCCTGTATAACGCGTAACAATTTAACCTGCAGTTCAGGAGGGGCTTCCCCAATTTCATCAAGAAAAATAGTCCCGCCATGCGCCATTTCAAAATAACCCTTTTTCTCATGGCCTGCACCGGTGAAGGCCCCTTTAGCATGTCCGAAAAATTCACTTTCAACCAGATCCTTGGGAATGGCGCCGCAATTCACCGGGATGAAGATATGGTCGCGGCGATTGCTCTCGCCGTGGATGAAGCGGGCGACCAGCTCCTTCCCCGTTCCAGTCTCCCCCTGAATAAGCACAGTTGTTTCCGTGGCGGTCACCCTGCGCAGAAGATGCAGGATGTTCTCCATTTCAGGGCTGCCGTAAATAATATTCTTGGGAAAAACCTGCTTTTCAACCTCCTGGCGAAGGATTATGTTTTCAGTCCGCAATTTGTCGTTGGCCACCTTAAGTTCATTTGCAAGCCTTTCGTTTTCCCGCATAAGCTCCATTTTTTCAAGAGCGTCCTGGATTGCCAGAAGCAGTGCTTCAGGCTCCCACGGTTTTGTTATGTATTTATGAACCTTGCCTGTATTGATCGCCGCAATAAGATCTTCTACATCGGTAAAACCGGTGAGAATTATCCGGACAAGATGAGGGTGAGTTTTCTGTGAAATTTCCAGCAGTTCAATGCCTGTCATATCCGGCATTTTCTGGTCGGTGATAATCGCATCGACAGGCGTGTTCTCCATAATCTTCAATGCTTCGTCCCCGGAGAGAGCCGGATAGATATCATATCGGCTGACAAACGCCCGCTGGAGTTTCTGAAGATTAGCCCGTTCGTCATCCACAATAAGCAGCCTGTATTTCCTATTCATTACTACGCCTTTTCCATGTCCATTGGCAGCTGGATCGTAAAAACGGTCCCTTTTTCAGGAGAACTGGCCACCTGGATCTTTCCCCGATGTTGTTCGATAATTCCATAGCTGATACTTAATCCCAATCCGGTCCCCTGACCCACAGGTTTGGTGGTAAAAAAAGGTTCGAATATTCTTTTAATATCCTCCTGTGGAATACCCGAACCGCTGTCTGTGATTTCAATCTCCACAGCGTCATTCACCGAACGCGTTTTTATCCATACACTCCCCTTATCCCTCACAGCATAAAAAGCATTGGACAACAGGTTCATGAAAACCTGATTCAATTTGCCCGGATATCCATGAATCCTGGGAATATGTCCATAATCCTTATGGATCTCTATACGATCCTTGTACTGATTCCTTAGAAGATTCAGCGCCATCTCCAGGGAAGCATGCAGATCGACTTCCGACGCAGTGTCCCGGTCCATCCTCGAAAAAGCTCTAAGGTCGGAAACAATTGCATTTATCCTGCTGGATCCGTCCCTGAAATTGTCAATCAGGATCTTGAGATCCTGTTTGATAAAAGCATAATGGATCTCCTCTTTCATGCGCTCTATCGCCGCTCTATCTTCATCCGAAATACTAGGCAATTTCTCGAAGGCCTCAAGCAGCTCCTGAATTTTCCGGGTATAATCTTCGAGGAAACCGGTATTGCCGTATATAAAATTCAACGGATTTTTGATTTCGTGTGCGATACCGGCTACCAGTTGTCCCGAAGATGCCATTTTTTCAGTCTGTACCAGCTGCTCCTGTGCGCTCTTCAGATCAAAGTAAGCCCTTTTTAACGCTTCATGTGAATTTTCCAACTCCAGGGTTCGGTCCCGGACAATATTTTCCAGATCACGGTTCAATTCCTGGAGTTGAGTCTCTCTAGACGAAAGAGTGCGCGCCATTTCGTTGAAAGTTGTCGCCAGAACCCCCAATTCATCAGAGGATTGGACCGGTACGCGTTCGTTGAAATTTCCCTGAGATATTGTGGTAGCGGATCGTGTGAGCGTATTGAGAGGTATCGTGATTCCTCTTGAAATAATATAGGTGGAAAAGATTACAAGCAGAAAAAGCACAAAGATTGCCACGAACAACCAGTAAGTCAGTGTGTGTATGGGCTGGTAAACGTCCTGTTCATCAATTTCTACGCCTATTATCCATCCAAGAGATGTATCCTCAAGCGGGGCGAGACCTACAATTTTTTTATGATCGCCTGGAAGGCCATAAATGAAATTCCGTTCCTGATTCAGGATTGCCTCGTAAAGCGAGCCAAGGTTGTGGTTCTCGAGAAGTTTGGTATTGTAAAAATTCTGTGCCTGGGCGCCAGTTTCATACCCTGCATCCGCCCTATTGAACCGATACTTGTGCCCTATGATGGTATCGGCATCATTTGCCGTCATAAAGGCATAGCCTGTATGGAGGCCCAGGTTCGATAGGTCCGTTTCCACCGGGTCCAGGATATCCTGAAAATAGGACCAGTTCAGAATATTTATCCAGACACCGACAATTTCATGGGTCTCCGGATCGATAATCGGCTCAGAAAAAGCGATATTATACTGATGACATATATCCTCATTCTGATAATCATAGAAGCTCTGAACGAGCCCGGATTGATACCAACCATTATGGTCGTTATATCCCGTAACAGAGGACTGGAATAGTTTGTACTCTTCCTTGAAAGGGGCGATATTTCCACCGACTATGTCAGAAATAACGTGCTCTGTTAAAGGATCCCCATTGCGGTCGATCGTATTGATGCCGGCTATTTCACCCGAAGTATTAAGAACCATCAGCAAATCATACACATCCTGCTGAAAACAATAGTTGTTCAAAAGGGGAATAATGCTGTCGTTATCCCCGCTGTCGAGACGATTGTAGATCAGTGAAAAAGATGTAGCCATTAAATGGATCTCTTCTTTCTTTCCTCTCAACAACAGGTCCACCTTGTCGGCCGTATCCTGTGCCATTTTCCCAAGAGAGAGCCGAATCCTTTCCTGGATCAGATTTCGACCGCCAAAATAGGAAAACAATGACATCCCTGCCAATGGAAACAGGGATAATACGATCATCAGAATCAGCAATTTGTTTCTGATTCTGTGAAAAATGGAAAATCGATATTTTATGGGAACGTCTCTACCGGTTTTTGCCATATTAATATCTGCAAACATTTTTAACCGTATGACATTATTTCAATAAAATTAGTTATGCCCATCAGAAAAAAAGTTCATTTAAGCTTTATGTTGCTGTTTTACAAGATCTTTTATGGATTATTGTCAATTATATTTACAATTATGTCAATTATTCCGTCTAATAATATGACATGATTCATATCCACATGAATCTAGCGTACTTCATTGGTTTGGGAAATCAGGAGTCATAGGACATCCGGCAGAGCCTGAGGTTTGATTATGTGAGCCGTTCGATGCAGTGCGAACAGCATTATCGGGGTCGGTATCGGGATCGCAGTCGATTTCGATATCGACCCCGAATGTACATGTCTTTTAAACGATCATAAAAACCTGACGTTATTGTTCAAACACACGCGAGAGCATTCACCGTAAACTCCCAGGTCTGTCAAACCTTTGCTGCCTACCCGGCAGAGCCGAGGGATCTCTCAACGGATTGGAAAGAAACAGGTATACGACATAATAGCAAAGGGGTGAAAGTGAGTGAACGAACGGAGCCAATATTCCCTTCTTCCATATGAGTTCCTTGCGATATAGTAATATTTTAATAAAATGTTGAATATGCCGGTTCTTACTTTCCTGCCGGATTTTGAGCAAAGGCGGTTTGGAGAAATAGAAAGAAAGATTTTGAGTACGGTAAGAGCTATGTGTAAGGTTGGAGGACTACATATGAGTATTATGGTTCGTATCCCATCTCCGCTCCGGCAATATACTGAACAGATGTCGGAAATTAAGATGGAAGGTAACACTGTCGGGGAGGTTCTGGACAATTTCAAGGCCCGTTTCCCCGAAGCAAATACAAAATTTTTTTCTACAAAAACCTCACGATTCATGAATCTGTACCTCAATGACCAGGATATCCGGTCACTCGAAGATATGGAAACACCGGTTAGAGAAAACGACATTCTCTCGATTGTATTTGCGATAGCCGGCGGATAGGATTGACCACACAAGAAGGTATTGGAGGGATCAGACGCTGAAAGTAGACATAGGAATTATCGAATCCGGATTTTAATTTTCAATCTTAAATTTTTAATCTGTAATTATTATTCCCTAATGCCCAATTCACAGCAGCCTTCGCGAGAATTCTGGTCGGATTCAGGCAGGGACGATCTATCTTATCGGGATCAAAAGCCAGCGGAACTTCGGTACAACCCAGTATGATCGCCTGCGCCCCGGCTTCAATAAGCCGCTTTGCTGCAGTCTCAAATATTTTCTGCGTAGGTAAATTCGTGACTCCCGCCTTTACCCGGGCGATTGCAGTTTGGATATTCTCCTGTTCGGTATTTCCGGAAACTAATATTTTCACTCCAGCCTCGGTCATTACCCGGTGGTAGACTCCGCTTCGAAGAGTTCCATCTATTGCCAGAAGCCCGACAGTATGAACCTCCGGCATACGAGTACAAAGATCAACGCAGGTTTCTTCAATCATATCCAGAATCGGGACAGACGATCTCTGCTGGATTTCCGGGAGATAATAATGGGCTGTGTTGCACGGCATTACGATAATCCCGGCCCCCCATTTTTCCAGAAATTCTGCTGATTCAATCAGATAGGGTAGAGGACTCTCCCCCTGCGCAATAATTGCTTCGGTTCTGTCAGGAATTTTAGGATTGGAATATATGATTACCTTAATATGATCCTGATCTTTGCTCGCAGGCGTTAAATCAATTATGTGTCGATAGAGGTCGACGGTCGCTTCAGGCCCCATTCCTCCCAGGATCCCAATAACACGGTCAGCCTTTTCTTGAATTTTCCGCTCTTCCATCGTCAAATTATAGAATCGCACAGCAAGGCTTGCATCATCAATTTAAAGATTCATCTGCATTTCTCGATGTTTTTCCTTAAAAAGAATTAAATTCGCCGCTCATTAGAGTTCTAACCCGTTTATATATTCAAGCTGGAACGGTATGTCGACAGCTTGCTACTGCGGCAGTTGTTTTGGTACTCTGGCGACCTGGTGTCATGAATGCAACTGCCTATTACAGTAATGAGTTGCATGGGCCTGACCGATATTACCGGTCATTCATGTCGCGTAACCTGAGGCCTCGAATTTAAAGGCGATAAATCAATGATAAGTTGTTCATGAAAATTGTAATTGTGCCGATAACTATAGGTGCGGTTGAATTCCGGTCCCAACCGGATTGATCCGTGTAGGGTGTCAGACTTGTTAAAGAGACTTAGAGTCGTACTGGAGATGGTGAAAATTGAACACACGATTTTCGCTCTCCCTTTTGCTTTCCTTGGTGCAATTCTGGCAGTTCAAGGTCTGCCGGGCATTAAACAGACAGGATGGATTTTAGTGGCAATGGTTGGAGCACGCAGTGCAGCAATGGCATTTAATCGATTAGTGGATCTACCTTTCGATACCAGAAATCCGCGCACAACCAATAGGGCGCTGCCCCAAAAGCTGCTTTCAAAAGGATTTGTAATTGCCTTTATCGTGGTCAGTTCAATGACGCTCGTATTCGCTGCTTCAAAACTTA
>JARRLM010000016.1:0-12889 GCA_037386985.1 Acidobacteriota bacterium
CTCGGTGTTGGCTGAGATCAACAATACCCTCATAGCGCAACTGTACACCCTGTGGAGCTTTTTATTGCAATTAATTATTCTTGTAGGGGCGAACCTTGTGTTTCGTCCATACAAGGACAATGTGACTTGGATGGTGAGTTTTACATATGCGTCAATATGGACCAGTGAGTAATGGTAGCGCTACGGGGAATCGAACCCCGGTTTGATGGCTGAGAACCACCCGTCCTAACCCCTAGACGATAGCGCCACAGCTGGTGAGGATACTAGCAGAAGGCATTATTCCCGTCAACGGACAGATTTCACCGTCCAGAACCCTTAAAAAATCCCTTAACAATGAATCGCACATCCCGAAATGGTATAATTTGCCATGCAATAAAAAGGGGTATGACTGTGAATGAAAGGTTCAACCGAATTCATAAAGCTTGGAATGGGATTTTGATTCATCGGTTCCCCATTCGCCTTCAATGGGTTCACGGGGAACCGGAATCCTTGAACGGTGAACCTTAAACAGTGCACGGAGAACGTGAATTTGGAAGACAAGAACAAGAAGGTGGTGCTGGCTTCCCCGAGAGGATTCTGTGCGGGAGTGGTCCGTGCAATCGACATAGTAAACATTGCCCTGGAGGTCTATGGACAACCCATCTTTGTGAGACGGGAGATTGTTCATAATAAATTCGTTGTCAACGAGCTCCATCAAAAAGGCATCATTTTCGTTAACGAACTTTCCGAGGTTCCTTTAGGCTGCAGAGTCATTTTCAGCGCACACGGAGTGTCTCCGAAAATCAGCGAAGCTGCGAAAAACAGATATCTAAAGGTTATCGACGCCACATGCCCTCTTGTAACGAAGGTGCACAACGAAGCCAGAAAATACGCGCAATTGGGCTATTCGATCATTCTGATCGGGCACTCGGATCACGATGAGGTTATCGGCACACTTGGTGAAGCGCCTAAAGCCATCACGGTCCTGGAACACGAGGATGAAATAGACCGGTTGCAGGTGGCTGATTCCGACAGAGTCATTTACCTCACCCAAACTACTCTCAGCCTGAACGACACGGGGCAAATTGTCGAGAAGCTGCGCAACAAATTCCCTAATATTCGGGCACCGAAATCGGAGGACATTTGCTATGCAACACAGAACCGGCAGGCTGCAGTGCTTGAAGTTGCCCGAAAAACAGGCCTGATACTCGTCGTCGGTTCGGCGAATAGTTCCAATTCCTGCCGGCTGGTAGAGGTTGCACAGAGTGCAGGAATTCCCGCCTACCTGATTGATGACATTGAGGACATCCAGTCCACCTGGCTTTCGGGAGTCCGTACAGTGGGCTTGACCGCTGGGGCCTCAGCGCCGGAAGGCCTGGTGGAAAGAGTGGTGGGCTATTTAAACGAACTCGGATATCCCACGGTCGAAACTTCAGGGGAAATTGTTGAGCATGTTGAGTTTTCTCTGCCTCCGGAGCTGGCTTCATCCCCTTCCATTTCAAAAAGAAAATTACACTGAAATTGTCCTGTAATGTTGGATTTGACGACAACATGGGATATAGTTGAGTGTTCGCCATTTAACCAAGGCTAGTGATTTTCAAAAAACAGTATAAAAGCCTTGTAGAGTTGAATGGTTTTACATAGTGGATGCGTTAAGTTATGCCCGAAGAACTCACGCTTGTGACCGGCGCCACTGGCTTCATAGGAAGCCATGTAGTGCGCCAGCTCCTGCAAAGAGGCGACCGCGTAAGGATATTTGCACGCAATTCCAGCCGGAAATCAAATGTTGAATCTTTAAGCTGCGAAATTGCCATCGGCGATTTAAAAGATCCGATTTCGCTCTTGCGTTGCGTTCAGGGGTGCAGGCGGGTGTATCATGTAGCCGCCGATTATCGTCTTTGGGCAAAGAACCCCCAGGATATTTACGATAACAATGTCGGAGGAACACGGAATCTGCTTTCAGCCTGTTGTGAAGCCGGTGTAGAAAAGGTGGTCTATACAAGCACCGTCGGAGCCATAGGGATGAATAAGGACGGCCTTCCGGCCGACGAATCAACCCCGGTGAAGCTGGACGATATGATCGGGCACTACAAACGCTCAAAGTTTATGGCGGAACAGGTTGCTCACGAGTTCGCGGCATCCGGGCTCCCGGTGGTGATCGTCAACCCGACCACGCCTGTCGGTCCAGGAGACATTAAACCAACGCCAACCGGAAGAATTATTCTGGAATTTATCAAGAATCGTATGCCTGCCTATGTGGACACCGGCCTCAACCTGGTCGGAGTGGAAGATGTCGCAAAAGGCCATCTTCTAGCGGAAGAAAATGGAAAAATCGGAGAGCGATACATTCTGGGAGGAGAAAACTGGAGCCTTGAAGAAATTCTGGAAGCTCTCGCAAGGATCTGCGGAAAACGCACGCCCCGTGTCCGGATTCCTTGGATTTTCGCCCTCACGGCAGGGTATCTGGATAACCTTTTCATGGGATCCATCTTGAGAAGGGAGCCGATGATCCCGCTGGAAGGAGTCCGGATGGCCAAGTATAAAATGTATATCAGCTGTGAAAAAGCCAGAAAGGAATTAGGATATAATCCACAGCCTGCAGAAAAAGCACTGCGTGAGGCTGTAGAATATTTTCGTTTCGAATGGCACCCGGATTCGGAACAGGACCGAATTTCAAATTTGCGGGAACACACAGTCTGATTCTGGTAAATAGAACACTATGGAAATTCAGCCGGCTTCTGAAATAAACAAAGGTTTAAAAGCCCCGGCCTTAAGTGCTCAAATGCGGGCGGCCGTGTATAGAGGACCTTCGCGGATCTCGCTGGAAACAGTTCCTGTACCGACCATCTCCGCCCGTGAAATCCTTCTGAGGGTGCATACCTGCGGAGTCTGCGGTACGGATCTCAAGAAGATTGAACTCGGTCTTGTTACTCCACCAAGAATATTTGGACATGAAATAGCGGGCACGGTTGTGAAAACCGGGTCGGAAGTCCACCGCTTCCAGGTCGGCGACAGGGTGACGATCCATCACCATGTTCCCTGCAGGGATTGCTTTTATTGCCGGAAGCATCTCTTTTCCCAATGTGAGACCTACAGGCGCACCGGAACGACTGCAGGATTCGAGCCGGCCGGCGGAGGATTCGCGGAATATGTCCGTGTAATGGATTGGATTGTTGATGAAGGGACTGTTAAAATTCCTGATGATGTAAGTTTTGAAGAAGCCAGTTTTCTGGAACCTTTGAACACGTGCCTCAAGGCACTGGAGACGGCCGAACTCAAACGAGATGAAGTCGTCGCGATTTACGGACAGGGTCCGGTAGGTCTTCTAATGATGCAGTCCGCTTCATGTGAAGGGGCACGGGTTGTCGGCCTGGACTTTCTGGAGAACAGGCTGAAGATTGCGCGCGAATTGGGTGCGCTGGAAACCCTCAACCCGGACAGGGACGATGTCCGTTCGTCCATCGCCGAATTGACAGACGGGCGAGGTGCCGACTTGGCCATTGTCGCAGCAGCCAGTCCTCGCGCCATTGAGGAGGCTCAGAATATTACCAGAAGAGGAGGTCGCGTATTGCTGTTTGCGCAGACTGTTCCGGGGGAAACGATCCCGATAGATGCATCCCGAATCTGCGTGGAGGAAAAAAAGCTCATCGGCAGCTACAGTGCTTCCATAGAGCTTCAGGAGAAAGCCGCACATTTAATCTTCTCCCAGAAGGTAAATGTGTCTCGACTCATAAGCCACAGGTTTGCACTGGAACTGCTCCCTGAAGGGATCCACCTGGCATCTCATCCCTCAGAGCATTCGCTAAAGGTCGTGATACAACCATGAGAGAATTAATGAAGGTTTCCAGAGAAAAGATGACCGCTGCTGTCCTGTACGGGAAGCGTGATGTGCGTATCGAACAGATTCCAATTCCCCGGGTGGGACACGGTGAAGTTCTGGTACGGATCAAGGCGGCTCTTACCTGTGGAACCGATCTGAAAGTATATCGTCAGGGTTTTCATGCGCGCATGATCGTACCTCCTTCTGTGTTCGGTCATGAACTCGCAGGAGTCGTCGAGGAAGTTGGAGAAGGAGTGGATAGTTTTACGCCCGGAATGCGGGTTGTATCGGCCAATTCAGGCCCCTGCAACGAATGCTTCTTCTGTGAACGGCACCTGTCAAACTTGTGCGAAAACCTTCAGTTCATTAACGGCGCATACGCCGAATATATAAAAATCCCCGAAAGTATTGTTCGCCAGAATCTTCTGATATTGCCGGACAGTGTCGCTTTCCATGAAGCCGCGCTTGTTGAACCTCTTGCGTGCGTCCTTCGAGCCGTCGAACAGACTGGGATTGAGGAAGGGGATACTGTTGGAGTAATCGGGATAGGTCCGATAGGACTGATGTTCGTCCAGGTCCTCAAGTCCCTGGGAGCAAGAGTCATCGCCCTTGGAAATCGGAGCACCCAACTTACAATGGCAAGTATAATGGGCGCGGATCATGTCGTGGATGCCACCCGGTCCAATGTCATAGAGCAGGTCCGGAAATTAACCAGCGGCCGACGTGGCGCTGATGTTATCATCGAAGCCGTAGGTTCGAAAGAAACATGGCAGAAAGCCATGGGAATGGTGCGCCGCGGGGGAACCATCAACCTTTTCGGCGGATGTCCTTCAGGAACGCACATCCCCCTGGACAGCACTCTTATCCATTATTCTGAAATTTCAATTAAAGCAAACTTCCACCATACCCCGCGACATATCCGGGAAGCCCTTGAAACCATCCACCGGGGCAAAATACAAGCACAGAACCTGATCACCGGAGAAGAAAACCTTGCGGCTATCGGTAGTGTCCTGGAAAGGTTGTTGAATCGAAACGGGGATATTAAAATAGCGATCATTCCTTAATTCCCATCGGTACGTTTGTGTCTCGGAGAGGTATATGGAACCGGAGCTGTTGGCCTCCTACAGATCCGCAGAAGCGGTAGCACGCAAGAAGGCTCGTAACTTTTACTACTCGTTTGTAGTGCTCCCCCAGGATAAACGGCGTGCTTTTTGTGCCGTCTACGCTTTCATGCGATACTGTGACGATATTTCCGACGGCAACGACAGCAATGAAAACAAACGCCGTCTGCTCGAGGATTGGCGTACCCAGCTGAACAAAGCCTACTCCGACGGATCCTGTAATAACTCCATCCTTCCGGCATTCCGAGAATCGGTACGTCATTTTTCAATTCCGGCACAGTATTTCCACTGGATCATCGACGGCGCCGAAATGGATCTGAATACGGTTCAATATGAAACATTCGAAGACCTGTACAAGTACTGTTTCCATGTCGCTTCCGCCGTAGGGTTTGTCTGCCTTCAGATCTTTGGATTTAAGGATGAACGTGCCAAGGAATATGCAGAGCAGTGCGGCATCGCATTTCAGCTCACGAATATTCTGAGAGACGTGAAGGAAGATGCCGCAATGGGCCGCATTTATCTTCCGGCGGAAGACCTTGAGAAATTCCATTACACTGCTGGAGACCTTCAAAATGGAATTGTCGATGATAGATTCAGGAAACTGATGCGTTTTGAAGCCGACAGAGCTAAAAATTATTATTCAAAGGCACGCAACCTCCTGCCGTTGGTCGAAAAAGCGAGTAAACCTGCGTTATGGGCTATGATGGAAATATACGAACGGCTTCTGGATAGAATTGTACAGCGTCGTTTCGACGTATTTCAAAATTCCATACGCCTGACCGGTATGGAAAAAATATCGATTGCCTTGAGAGCTTTAATGATGCGCTTCACGGGCGTAAGGAACTGATTCAATATTGAGTCGCATCATAGGAATTAATTTATGCAATCAAGCAACAATGTATCAGAAATCCCGAAAGTCAATACAGCCGACACCGTCGACTCTACTACCCGGTCTCTTCAGACGATACTGGGCACCTCCGGTATAACCGTCTTAGAGAAAACCCGTATTGCCCTGCCCCGGGCGACGGACTGCCTGGTTCAGCTGCAGAATAAAACCGGATACTGGTGCGGAGAACTTGAAGGAGATTCCATCCTGCAAAGCGAGTATATTCTGCTTAAGTACATCATCGAACAGGAAAACGATCCCCGGCTTCCCAAAATTGCAGAGTACCTACGCAGACAACAAAGAGAATTAGACGGTGCCTGGGTCCAATACCCGGGCGGTAAACCCGACTTGAGCGCTACCGTCAAAGCGTACTTCGCACTGAAACTCATGGGGGACAGTGAGGACGCTCCTCACATGAAGAAAGCGCGGTCGCTCGTGCTGAAGCTGGGGGGAGCGGAACACTGTAACACATACTCAAAATTCTACCTTGCAGCATTGGGCCAGATGCACTATGACTCTATTCCCGTCATTCCTCCGGAGGTAGTCCTTCTGCCCAAATGGTTCTATTTCCATCTGGATAAGGTTTCCGCCTGGTCGCGCACCATGATTATGCCGCTGGCGGTTGTTTCAAGTTACCGGCCGATCCGCCAATTGCCCGAGCCAAGGGGCATCATGGAGTTGTACGCCAATCACGACTACCTGCATCGGCCTTTCTGTGAATTCGATAAACAGCTTCTGAGTTGGAAAAACCTTTTTCTGGCAATCGACAAGGGACTGAAGATTCTTGAAAAAACCAGTCTGAAGCCTCTCCGACGCAGCGCTTTGCAGCGGATAGAAGAATGGATCCTGAAACGGTCGGACAGCCAGCATTCAGACGGACTGGGTGCAATTTTCCCGCCAATGGTCTACATCATCATCGCCCTGCGTTGTCTGGGCTATTCCATGGAGCATACACGCGTAAAGGAAGCCATGGAACAACTAGACCGGCTGATGATCGAAGATGAGGATAGCATCCGTCTCCAACCCTGTTTCTCCCCCATATGGGATACCGGAATAGCTACCTATGCGCTGTGTGAGGCAGGATTCAACCGGGACCATGATTCCATGCGCCAGGCCGTCAACTGGCTGGTCTCAAAGGAATGCCACCATTTCGGCGATTGGAAAGCCAACGTCGAAAGACCGGTTGAACCCTCCGGCTGGTATTTTGAATTCAACAATTCCTATTATCCCGATGTAGATGACACTGCAATGGTTACAATGGCCCTGCTTCGCTCCGGATGTCCCGAAGGCATGCCTTCCGCTGAACGGGGCATTGACTGGATTCTGGCAATGCAGAATGCCGATGGGGGGTGGGCGGCTTTTGATCGCACCATCAACAGACCGATTCTTGAGTACGTCCCATTTGCCGACCATAACGCTATTCAGGATCCCTCCTGTCCCGACATTACAGGACGAACACTGGAGTGCCTGGGACATTTCGGGATCAAGCCGGACCATACTGCCGTGCAGAATGCTGTACGCTTCATTGAATTTGAACAGGAACTCGAAGGCTGTTGGTTTGGACGCTGGGGGGTCAATTATATTTACGGAACATGGCAGGTTGTTTGTGGGCTAAAAACCATAGGTATTGACATGAACCAGCCCTGGATACAGAAAGCCGGCGCATGGCTCCGCAACATTCAGAAGGAGGACGGGTCGTTCGGCGAATCGGCGGACACTTACGAAAATCCGGAACTCAAGGGATCGGGCCCGTCTACACCATCGCAAACCGCCTGGGGCACAATGGCGCTCATGGCGGTGTACGGGCCTAACGATCCAGGCGTTCTTAAAGGAATTCGCTATCTTCTCGGCACGCAGACAGAATCCGGAAGTTGGGATGAGCCCTGGTTCACCGGCACCGGTTTCCCCCGTGTTTTCTATCTTCGGTATCATCTCTATCGCCTCTATTTTCCCATCATGTGCTTGGGACGGTGGGAAAAGGCAGTCCAAAAGTCGAAGGTCTAAGGTCGAAGGTTAAAAAACTGTCTAAGGTCTACCTTCGTTAGAGTTTCGACCTTTTTGACTTTGGACTTAGACTTTAGACCATTTTCTATAGTTACTTGTGGTGGAAACTGTATTATGGGAAAATACGGCTTTTTAAGTCTGCATAGAAAGCAACATCTTAAGCCCCTGAATAGAAAAGGGTAAAAAAGAAGGAATACCGGAATAAACTATGATCGTATGTAAATTCGGAGGCACATCGATCCAGGATGCCGATGCAATCATGCGTCTGGCGAAGATCATCGAGGCACGACGCGATCTGCAGCCTGTCGTGGTGTCTTCAGCTATGGGCAGCACAACCAACAAGCTTCTCGATATCGCCCGAACCGCCGCTCAGGGAAAACAGCAACATGCGCTGGACCTGCTTGCAGAGCTTCAGGAGAGCCATTTCAGGGAAGCTCAAAAGCTCGGGATTGCCACATCGGAAGACAGGGTTTCGCAGGAAATTCATACATACCTCGACGAGATGAAGGACCTGGTCATAGGACTTTCCGCTTTAGGCGAATTGACGCCTCGGGTCAGCGACGCAATGGCCAGCTTCGGCGAACGGCTTTCCACTGTCATAATCACCCAGGTTCTGGAAAACCAGGGGATCCCCGCCCAGCTCATGGATGCCAGAAAATGCATTATTACGAACGACAACTTCGTAAACGCAGTTCCGATATCGGATGAAACGGAGAGTGCCATCCTCAAACACCTGCTTCCTGTTATCCGGGAAAACAAAGTGCCGGTCTTTCAAGGTTTCATAGGAAGTACTCGGGACGGAGTTACAACTACAATCGGTCGGGGTGGATCCGATCACAGCGCTTCTCTGGTGGGAGCGGCTCTGAACGCCGAGGAGATACTGATCTGGACCGACGTGGATGGAATTATGACAACGGATCCACGAATGGTTTCTGAAGCCCACCGCATAAGGGAAATTTCATTTAATGAGGCTGCCGAACTGGCTTACTTCGGAGCCAAAGTGCTGCACCCTGCGACAATTCTCCCGGCCGTCCGGAAAAAAGTGCCCGTCCGCGTCCTTAACAGTACAAAACCGGACCAGGGAGGTACCATTATTACGGATGAAACCCGCTACTGTGAAAATACAGTGAAAGCAATCGCATATAAAAAAGGTATTACGGTAGTGAACATTACTTCCACCCGAATGCTTATGGCATACGGGTTTTTAAAGAGAATTTTTGAGATTTTTTATCACTATAAAGTGCCTGTTGACGTGGTCGCTACTTCAGAGGTTTCCGTATCTCTTACCGTAGATGAAACTTCCGCCCTTTGGGACATCGTTACGGAGCTTAAAAAAATCGGTGATGTGAATGTTGAGGGATCCAAGGCCATAGTCTGCTGCGTGGGGGACAACCTTCGTAATACTCCCGGAGTGGCACATACAATATTCAGCGCTCTCCGGGATATGAACATTCAAATGATTTCGCAGGGAGCATCGTCCATCAATATTACCTTCGTGATTGACGAAGACCGCTTGCCGGAAGCTGTCCGGGGGCTCCATGATTCACTCTTCCGGGAAATCGATCCACGAATCTTCGAATGAATGGAATCGGGATATCCTTTAAAAAGAACCCATCATAAACAGGAGATCGGAGTATGAAAATCGCACTGCTGGGTTACGGCAAAATGGGCAAGCTCGTAGAAACCATCGCCCTGCGGGAAGGCTGGGAAGTCGGCCCGAAACTGGATATCAATGACAACGAACAGGGGCGCGGAATCACGCCCGAATCCATGACCGGTGTCGATGTCGCTATTGAATTCAGCCAACCGGAAGCGGTGTTTGCCAATATCGAGGCGGCTGCGCGATCCGGCGTGAACATAGTGGTTGGAACAACCGGATGGGCCGACCAGCGCAGCAAAGTGGAAAAAATAGTGAACGATTCGGGAATCGGTCTAGTTTACGGAGCCAATTTCTCGCTGGGAGCATTGTAGGAACGATTCCCCAGTACGATACCTATGTGCACGAAGAACACCACAGTGCCAAAAAGGATGCGCCTTCAGGAACAGCATTGAGCCTGCTGGATGCAATTCGTCCTCATCTGAACAATCCAAACCCGAGTGTCACCTGCGTCCGTGCCGGACGCATCCCCGGAACTCATATAATTGGATTCGACAGTGAAGCGGACTCGATTCTGCTGGAACACCGCGCCAGAAGCCGCCAGGGCTTTGCCGAGGGAGCCATCCTGGCCGCCCGCTGGATTGCCGGGGAGAAAGGCTTTTACGACTTTCGACAGGTATTTCGGAAAATAGTCGGCATATAAAAGTCTGCAGGGCAATCTTGACCCGGCTTCGAAAGGCCTTTAAAAAAGAAACATTCAGGATTCCACATTCCTTTGGTTCAAGGTTCATCGTTCAGCGTTCAACGTTCAATCCCTAAACGGTGAACCTTGAACGGAAAACAGGAAGTGATGATTTTAGGTGGATTTTAGCTTCGATATAAAATATTAAGAATTTGTACGAATGTCTATAAAGAGGTCTCTCATGAAAAATCTGGAAAGCTTGAAAGGATGCGGCACCGCATTGGTTACACCGTTTCGACCGGACGCAAGTTTGGATGAAAAAGCGCTGGAATCGCTCGTGAGCTGGCAGATCGAGGAAGGCATACATTTCCTCGTCCCCTGTGGCACGACTGGTGAAAATCCAACGATGACGCATGAAGAACATCTTGAAGTTGTCGATATCACCACACGGACCTCCGCCGGGAGAGTCCCAATTATTGCGGGAGCAGGGGGAAACGACACGGTCAAAATCATTTCCCTTATTGCTGAATTGAAGATGCTGGGAGTGGACGGCATTTTGTCCGTCGCCCCCTATTACAATAAGCCGACGCAGGAGGGCCTGTACCGGCACTACAGGACTCTCGCAGAATCCACAGACCTGCCGATTATCGTCTACAACGTCCCGGGTAGAACAGGCGTGAATATCCTGCCGGACACACTCATGCGGCTTGCTGAAATCCCCAATATCGCCGGTGTGAAAGAAGCCAGCGGTGATATCTCCCAGATGGGAGAGATCTGCACTCGAGCTCCTGCACGGTTTCGCATACTCTCCGGAGACGATTCTCTAACCCTGCCCCTCATCGCACTGGGAGGGCATGGAATTATCTCCGTAGCATCGAATGAAGTACCTGGAATGATGTCGAAATTTGCGGCAGATTGTCTGGAAGGGCGCTGGGAAGACGCACGCAGATGGAATCGCAAACTCTATCCGCTCATGAAAGTCAATTTTGTTGAATCCAATCCTATCCCGGTTAAAGCAGCCCTGGCGATGATGGGGAGGATTGAAGAAGTCTACAGGCTCCCCCTGGTCTCCATCTCAGAGGGAGGACGCAGCAAAGTGGTATCGGTTCTGTCGGAGCTCGGGTTATTACCCGGCGACAAGGGCAGCAACGGATAAAAGGAATAATTACTACATCGTATATTCGATATCATCCCTTTTCTGGAGGTCGTATGGCATATGTATACCCATTTCGGGGATATCGTTACAACACTGAAATTGTGACGGATTTAAACCTTGTTGTAACGCAGCCGTACGACAAAATTGCTTCTGAATTGCAGAAGGACTATTACGGGCGCTCGCCTTACAACGTAGTCCAGATAACATTAAATCGGGAAAAGAAGAAAAAGCCCGACACGGATTATGCTGAAGCCGGATCCGTTTACCGCAGGTGGCTTGCCCAAAAAGTACTGCTTCCCGATCCGTCGCCCGCAATTTACGCCTATTACCAGGAATACGCCTTCGAAGGCAGGAATCGCATGCAAAAAGGCTTTATTGCTCTGCTCGATTTGAAGGATTCCGGGGCGGGCATTATGCCTCATGAGCGAACCCTGCAGGCCCCCAAAAGAGACCGCCTCCGTCTTCTCCGAAGTATTGAAAGCAACGAAGATGCTGTTTTCATGCTTTACTCAGATGAACATCTGACGATCAACCGGATTATGGACGGAAACGTCGCCGACCGGATACCGGATATCGAAGTAAAAGACGACTACGGAGTGCTGCATCGTTTATGGAGCATAACCGATTCTGAAAAATTGAAAAATATACAGGATGCCATGCAACCGCAGAGGCTGTTTATTGCAGACGGTCACCATCGCTTCGAAACCTCCATCAATTTCATGAAGGAGTGCAAACAGAACAACTGGAGGCCTGACGGGATCGAATCCTACGACAAACGCATGGTGACATGCTTTAACATTGCCGATGGAGTCACGATTCTCCCGACCCATCGTCTGATTCGAGACCTGCCCGAATTTGACGTCCAATCTTTCCTGCAAAACATCCAGAATCATTTCGAGGTGGCAGAGGCCGGATCTGAAGATAGCTTGTTCCGTCAAATGAAGCAGGAATGCAGCCGTAACGTTTTCGGTTTTTATCCGGAAAAGTTAAAAAAGTTTTACCTGCTGAAGCTGAAGGATAAGGCGCAGGAGGATGCACTTCTGCAAATACTGGGCTGCCGAACTCGTCATCAAATTCCTCTTCCGTTTCGCTCATCTCGGCTTCGCCCACTTCGGCCTATCTCAATCCAATATAGACTATGCGCGCGACGTCAAGTCCTGTATTGAATGGGTAGATTCAGGGAAATATCAGGCTGCTTTTTTCCTGAATCCAACAACGGCCGCCCAGATGCAGCGGCTTGCCCTGGAAGGCGAACGCATGCCTCAGAAATCAACCGATTTTTATCCCAAGCTGCTGACCGGCCTGGTCTTTATGAAAATGAATATAAATAAAACCGTTGAACGTTAAAATCCTTCTTTGTCTATATTTTGAATAGAGGAAGGATACATGGCCGAAGAACCGGGATACGTCTTTTCATCCGTGTCAGCGCATGGAACGGGGCATAAATCAGGTATTATGATGGTGCACCCGCCCCCCCGTTGGAATACACGCTGAGGAGGAGTACATGCTTACAGATCCGACACCACGGAAAGCAATAGAGTTTGCAGTCAAAACAGAAGAAGCGGGCGCTATTTTCTACCGTAAAATAGCCCGACGGCTAGAAGACAACCGGGTAATCCACGATGTGTTCATGAAACTGGCTGA
>JARRLM010000017.1:0-9420 GCA_037386985.1 Acidobacteriota bacterium
TGGAAGAAGTCGACGGTCTGGTGCAGGAATGGTGCCAAAATAAATCGGTCGCGGAGATTTTCGCAATCCTCAAGAAATTCGGAGTCCCCTGTTCTCCTCTGCCCACTTTCGACCAGGTTGCCAAGGATCCCCACCTGCTGAGCAGGGAAATGATCATTGAAGTGGACCAGCCCGTTTCCGGGAAAGTGAAGCTCTCGGGCTCGGTTTACAAAATGTCCAGGACGCCGGGCGACCGCAAGAAGCGTGTTCCCGATGTTGGCGAGCACAATGAAGAAATCTACGGCGAACTTCTGGGTTTTGACGAGCAGGAGATGAAGAAACTCAAGGAAGAGAAGGTCATCTGATCGCACGCATGCCGCAGAGGCTTCCAGTGCCCGGGCATACCGTCTCCGCCAACAGTTTCGAAATTGTTGGCGGTCGGCCGCTTGAACCGAGAGATGATTCCGGCTGGATGTATGATTGTTGACAGGAAACAGGACAGCCGGGAATGTTTTCCTGTTGTTAATATTGGATATTTGATCTAGCGAAGCACCTTTTGTTAAAATAGCTTCTGGTTAGAGTCTATCACGCAGCAGGTTATAGATTCTTCCCACAGTACCGGCACTTAATCATTTCTACAAGTTTGGAGGTAAATCCATATGAATGGCCAAGAATTTCTGGATGTACTCACATCGAGGAAGAGCATCCGAAGATACAAACCGGATCCAGTTCCGGATGAGATGATCGACATGATCCTCGAGGCGGCAAGATGGGCGCCGACGGGAGAGAACTATCAACCGTGGAGATTCATTGTTATCCGCGATCAGGAGACCAGAAACGCAATCGGAGATCTCTCCAAGCAGGGGAGCGGATCCCGTATGACCTCCTGGTACTGCCTCAACGAACTGCAGCAGAGGTTTGAAGGGATCGAAGACCCTGAAAAGAGGGCGGGTGTGTTGGAGTTTATGTATTCCGGTAGAGTCTCGGAATTCTGCAAACAGGCGCCGGTGATCTTCGCGGTGATTGGAGATTTGCAGATTGGAAGCGTAGACGTTCCCTATGACCTGTGTGCGGCCATGGAGAATATGATCCTTCAAGCCCACGCCATGGGACTGGGATCCTGCTGGGTCTATGGCCCGGTGGCCAGCACGAGAGATGCCATAAGGTTCAAGAAGATCCTGGGCATTCCTACCGGTTTTGGCGATTTCAAGGTGCTTTCCTACCTTGCCGTCGGGTGGCCTAAGGAACAGCGCAAGCATCCGAGACCGAAATTGCCGCTTGAGGAAATGGTTTATTGGGAAAAATTTGGAAATAAGGAGAGGCCCTAATGGATAAGACGAAATATTGCAACGAGGTGCTCGCAAGGGTTGAGGAACTTATGTATCAAGAACTCTCCGGCATGGCTTACTGGAAGTGCGAGTTTGTAGGCGTTGACTTCATCCGGTCCCAAAAGATTCTAGGATCTACCGTACCTGAAATAGTCGAAAGCTGCGCTGCTGTGATGAAGGCGGAGGGAATCGTATCCGACGTTGCCTACAAAACAGGTGGTGACGGGGTCATGCTCAAGCTGACCGTCCAGGGCTGCATGCATCATGGCAAGGAAGCCCATGTCAAGAAAGAAGGGGTTCGGCCTTACATCTGCCCGATCGCCAATATGGTTCTGGACCAGATTCACGAAAAACTGAAATACACAACCAGTTATCTGACTAAGATCGCCATAGACGAAGAGAGGAATCGGTGCCTTCTTTACATGGCCCTGTATGAAACCGGCGATATGATCGGTCATGTGACGGATTGGCTCAAGGACGACGAAGACAGAGAGTGGCTCGAGAGCCAGGGTTCTCAGATCCTTGCCGCAGCCGACAGGAAGAAGAAAGAATAAGAGGATTATCCCGTCGGAAATCCTTTGAAAGGAACCGGTTTGGCTGTTGTCGTCCAACGAGCATAAAACAGATAGGGAGGATAATAATGAAAAAACCCGAGATGCCGCATCCAATGCATGATGACCATCTTTGCTACCTGATAAATATGGGTTATATAGATAGCAGTTTAGACGATTATAAAAAGCTGGTGAAGGATGCAAAGTTCGTATGTAAGAGATGCGGGCGGAGCGCAAATTCGAGTGAAAATCTTTGTCGACCCGTAAAAATCTAGTGCACTGCTTCATACGTACAGGTACCTAATAATTCGTATGAAATAACTGCAAAACGATCATATTTCCTTTAAAATGCTGGGGGGTTGAACTGCTTCTGAAATAACTGCGCACCAAACTTTAGCCCGCAGTTCTCACAGGGGTTCGTGTTCTTCCCTGCCTCAATATTTCTTCAGGGCTAAATATCTACATAAAAGCTCGGATCTTTCCCCGGAAGTACTCTGGTCGCCCGCTTTTTACCACCGGAGGCGTGGCCGAATCCTTCACATCAGGAACAACCGGCATGAGAGCCCCGGTTTTTCTCAGATGATGATATTCGACCCCGCCTCCGGGAAGTGAACTCTCTGCAAGACGGCTACTTAGGACTATATTTCTTCAAATCTGATGAAGAGATGTGCAGAGTACTTTTCAAAATCCTAATCAGGAACCAGGAAAATACCGAATAAATATATGTAGCACCGGAGGCAAAAGTGTTTTTTTGCCATGCAATCATGGATTTTCAAATTGCTCGTAATAATGAGTAATGAACAGACCTTTCCGGGAAAGGTTGTACGGATCCCTGAGAAGCGGAGGCATCCAGATGGCAGGTATTTTAAACACAAAATATTGGGAGTCAGCGTCCCTTGTCGGATTGATAGCCGGATTGTGCCTGTCATTTCTGATTATGGCAACACCGCCGAATATTTTTGCCGGTTTATTAAGCCTTGAACCGGTATCTCCCCGAACGGTTGGGCCTCAGGATACAAGCGTTCCGTGCATCATTGCAGGGACGAATTGTCAAAATCCTGATGGTTTTGATTGGACGGATTTCGAACAAAAAGGCGATATTTCTGAATATGATGTATCCAGTCCGGAATATGATTTCGAAGATCTGCCCCCACAATTCAATATCGCCATCGACGTCAATACGGCAAAGAATGGCGAGATCCTTGATTTTTTCAAGGTTATTCCTATTGATGGATCAACGACGACTGAACTGTACTCTTACGATGACGATAGCAATATAGGCAACCTGGCCAGTAATGGGAACGGATTTGCCGATTGGATTCTAGGAACGTTCGATTTGGGATCAGTTGATGTATCCTCGTATCAGGATCCTCGCATTCAATTTCAGGCAAAATGGAGTGGCAATAGCGGTGGCGCCGAATCCTTCTTCCTTGTCGGTACGGAAGTCTCGGATCCTAATCTTGTTACAGGTTCGGTTCAAAGCACCGCAGTCCCGGAACCATCTACGATTTGGCTGCTGGGGACGGCTATGGCCGGATTATGCCTGGTGATATTAAAAAAGAAAAAACGATAAATACATACTTTTCTACATCCCGTCGATAATTCTGTTCAGCGTCGGACTTGGCCGCATCTTCTCCGCCGTCCTGGTAATATCGAAGTAATAGTACCCCCCCATATCTACCGGCTTACCTTGTGCTCCTAGCAGTTCGGAATTAATCTTCTCTTCGTTTTCCACCAGCTGTTCGGCTATCTCTGCGAACCGCGCCTGCAGTTCCATGTCGGTTGATTGGCCAGCCAGGGCTTCAGCCCAGTACACTGCCAGATAGAAATGACTGCCGCGGTTGTCGATGCCGCCCAGCTTGCGAGCCGGTGACCTGTTGTTTTCCAGGAACTGTCCGATGGCCTGATCCAGTGTTTGGGCCAGGACCTCCGCCTTTTTGTTCTTAAAAGTAGCTGCAAGGTATTCCAGTGAAGCTCCCAATCCGGAAAACTCCCCCAGGGAATCCCATCGCAGGTAACATTCCTTCCGGAATTGCTGAACATGTTTTGGTGCTGAACCGCCCGC
Organism: Acidobacteriota bacterium; assembly: GCA_037386985.1. GTDB lineage: Bacteria > Acidobacteriota > UBA6911 > UBA6911 > UBA6911 > UBA6911. Next base: position 3,924 of record JARRLM010000017.1, read on the forward strand.
GCCGGTTTCAAAGAGGCCGCCTCCCGCCAGTAGCGGGGAAATGGAAAGCATCTTTCCGGATGTCCCGATTTCCAGAATGGGGAAGAGGTCGGTCAGGTAATCCCGGAGCACATTGCCTGTTACGGAAATGGTATCCTTTCCCTTGCGGATGCGTTCAAGCGAGAATTTCATGGCTTCTACCGGGTCCAGGATAGGTGTTTTCAGACCGGAGGTGTCATGGTCCTTCAGGTAAGTATTCACCTTTTCGATGACCTGGGCGTCGTGGGCCCTGTTTGAATCGAGCCAGAATACGGCCGGTACGCCGGTTGCACGGGCGCGCCGCACGGCCAGTTTCACCCAGTCTCGGATTGCGGCATCCGTCGTCCGGCAGGAACGGAATACGTCTCCCTTTTCGACAGTCTGCTCGAGCAGTGTTTCGCCCGTTTTTTTATTCACCACGCGAATGCTTCCGGGACCGGAGGCAATAAAGGTTTTGTCGTGCGATCCATACTCCTCGGCTGACTGGGCCATGAGACCTACGTTTGGAACGCTTCCCATCGTTGCGGGATCGAAGGCGCCGTTGTCACGGCAGTCCTCGATAATCGTTTTGTAGGTTGTTGCGTAGCAACGGTCCGGGATGACGGCCTTGGCATCGTGCAGCTCGCCGTCCGGCCCCCATGTCTTGCCCGAATCCCGGATCATGGCCGGCATTGAGGCATCGATAATGACGTTATTGGGGACATGGAGATTGGTAATGCCACGGTCTGAGTCTACCATCATCATTGGAGGACGCTCGGAATAAACAGCTTCTATGTCCTTCTCAATCTCGGATCGTTTCTGTTCCGGAAGATCCTTGATTTTAGCCAGGATATCCTCCAGCCCGTTGTCGGGATTTACCCCCAGTTTGTCAAGCGTGTCGGAATGTTTTTCAAATACCTTTCTGAAATAGACGCTGACCGCGTGTCCGAAAAGAACCGGATCTGAAACCTTCATCATGGTTGCTTTAAGATGGAGCGAGAAGAGTACGCCCTTTTGCTTAGCGTCCCTGATCTGATCCTCATAGAACCTGCACAGTTTGCTGACATGCATAACAGAAGTGTCCAGGATGTCCCCTTCCTGCAGAGGCATGTCCTCTTTAAGCACTGTGATCGATCCATCTTGGGCAACGAACTCATACCGTGCATCGGATCCAGTTGTAAGGGTGACGGACGTCTCGCTTCCATAGAAATCCCCTCCGGTCATATGGGATACATGGGTTTTCGAATCCGGGCTCCACGCACCGAGCTTCTTGGGATGCTTCTTTGCGAAAGCCTTGACCGACAGAGGAGACCGACGATCGGAGTTTCCCTGGCGTATAACCGGGTTTACGGCACTGCCCAGAACAACGGAATATTTTGCCTGGATGGCTTTTTCCTCTTCATTCTTCGGATTGTCCGGGTAGTCGGGAAGGTTATATCCCTTCGATTGCAGTTCTTTTATGGCAGCCGTCAATTGCGGGACCGATGCGGAAATGTTCGGCAACTTGATAATATTGGCTTCCGGCCTTTGAGTAAGTTCGCCGAGCATGGATAGGTAGTCGGGAATACGCTGCGATTCTGTGAGGAATTCCGGAAAATTGGCAATGATTCGGCCTGCAAGGGATATATCCCACGATTCGACCGAGATGCCCGTATTTTTAGTAAAAGCCTTAACGATGGGAATCAACGACAGTGTTGCCAGCGCAGGCGCCTCGTCCGTCCATGTCCAGATGATTGTTGATGTCTTGTTATTCATAACCGCTTTGATCTCTCCTGTTGTGCCTTGACAAAATTCAACCGGTGGCTCCAGTTGTTGCAGGCCGAATATTTTCAGTAGCTGGGAAAATAGAACGGACTCTTTTGAAAGCCGAATTTCCCGGCTCCTAATTTTTATGAAGACAGTGTTTCCGATTCCGGGGTAGCCCCGTATCTTCCGAACAACCGCCTGTATTTCACAAAACTTCTTTTCTGCTGCGGAGAGGCATTCACGTTTTTCTGAACCGCCTTTCAAAGATACCGCATGAGAAATACAGGCAGGAAATCAGGATTTTACACTATAGCCATCTATCCCACCAGCTTTCCGCCGTGGTGGTGAATACACCTTTCCTTCCATCGCTCCTCTATAAAGCCTGGTGAGAAATTCAGGTTATAGAAGATTGGAGGACATATAATACCGCATCTTTCAGGATTGTGCCGGGAATGAGTAGCCGGTAATAAAATTATGGGATGGTATTATGTGTAGGGGAAAATCGGTTTATGCATTGCTTTGGGAGATGACGTCTGGTTGAAATGAAGATCCTGGGGACGGAATGATCAGTTTGGTGGGATGGGATATCGGCGGTGTGAATGTAAAAGCCTCATGCCTGGTCGTGGAAGAGGGAAAATTTCGACAATCCCGGGTTGTTTCCCGACCTTTTGAAATATGGCGCCATAAAGGCCACCTGCCCGAAGTTCTGCGTAAAGTTTTCAACGATTGTTCTCACGAGTTTCCCATACAGGCGATGTCTGTGACGATGAGCGCCGAACTGTCGGATGTTTTCGCAACCAAGCGCGAGGGTGTCCAGTTTGTTCTGGAATGTATTAGGGACTGTTTTCCCAATGTTCATAGTTATGTCCTGAACCTTTCGGGGGATTTGGTATCGTTGAAGGAAGCCTGCACCGCTCCCCTGGATTTTGCCGCTACCAATTGGGTGGCTTCGGCTCAGTGGCTCTCAGGCAGGTATTCCAACTGCCTTCTGGTTGATGTAGGCAGTACAACGACCGATATCATGCCCATCCTGGGCGGGAAGGTGTGTGTAGACGGTAGAACCGATACAGAGCGCCTCAGTTCCGGAGAACTGGTGTACACGGGTTTCCTGCGCACAAACCTGGCGGCGATCGTTCAATCCGTTCCAGTCGCGGGGCGATCCTGTAGAGTCTCTTCAGAGTACTTTGCCGTAAGCGGCGATGTACATCTGATCCTGGGGTATCTGGAGCCTCAAGATTATACCTGCCCGGCCCCGGATAACCGGCCTCCGACCATTGAGTGCGCCCGAAGCAGACTTTGCCGTTTGGGGTGTGCCGATACCGAGATGCTGTCCTTACCTGAGATTGAAGAATTGGCCCGCTATGTTTACGGACACCAGGTGCAGCAAATTCGTTCGGGCCTGCAACAGGTGATTTCCAGGCTCTCCGAATTGCGCCGTCATCCGGTTATCGTTTTTGGAACCGGGGCATTTTTAGGTGAAGAAGCGGCCGCGGGACTTGGACTGAAAATTCAGAGTCTGGAGCGTGATTTCAGCCGGGAAGAATCGGCGGCTGTGCCGTGCCTGGCAGTTGCACATTTACTGGCGGTTCAAATGGAAAGGGAATCCTGATGTCCCTGCATACTGTCCTGAAAGTCGGAGGCAGCCTGGCTCGCGGAGATGGATTGCAGGACCTGTGCAGGGAAATAAGTCTGCTCGGGCATCGGCACCCCCTGATTGTGGTGCCCGGAGGAGGGGAATTCTCCGATCTGGTCCGGCAGGCCTATAGCCGGTACGACCTTGGAGAAACCGCAGCCCATTGCATGGCTCTGCTGGCCATGGACCAGTATGGATATCTTTTGGGTCGATTGATAGAAGGCAGCTCTCTGGAGACCGGCATGGATGCCGCCTGTCGAACAGCGGCATCGGGCCGGGTTGCGATCCTGCTTCCGTCGGCGGCTGTTCTTGATAGCGACTGCCTGCCGCATTCCTGGCAGGTCACATCAGATACCATTGCAGCCTGGGTAGCCCGTGAAACAGGATCGCCAAGGCTGGTTCTTCTTAAAGATATCGACGGGTTGATGCCTTCTTTAAATTCGCCGGAAGGCATTTTTAAGGAAATGACGGCCGGACAACTGGCGCTGCATGCCGGCGGAGTGGACGGGTACTTTCCGGAATTTTTGGCTTTGACGCGACTGGAGACATGGGTGGTTAATGGATCGAAACCTGGAAGGATAGCGGAGTTGTTGAATTCCGGTACTACAGTCGGGACCAGAATCGCATGCAATTCATTATAATTTTGTAAGCTCTGTCAGAATAACCTCCGGATACGATCCAGATCGAGTGGGCCCTCGCGTTGATTATTGCGGCATACGGCCGTACGCAGTCCTACGACATCCGCTCCCAGCTTTTGCGCCAGGGGTAAATCCTGTTCGGTCAAGGCTCCGGCAAGTCCGAACAACAAACCGGCGGCATGGGTTTCTTCCGCCAGGAAACGCAGGCGCTCCGGATCGAAGAAATCAAACAACGTACGGCCATCCTTAATGGCCGTGTCCAATAGGAATCCCTGAACCCCGGCTGAAGCAGCAATACGTGGCAGATATTGCGGGTTCAGAGTGCCGGCGCGCGAAAAATCCGCATAGCCGGCAGCGACGACAGAAACAGGATGCCCCTCGAGCGACTGCCGCACTTCGCACAACAGGGTCCATGCATCAGATTCTGTGCTCGGTCCATACATACCGACCTTAATATAGTCGACGCCGCAGGAGGCGGCTCCCAGTGCGGCCAATGCCGCAGTTCCGGGCAAATTGGGCATGTCGCCGATTGCGGCACTGACCTCAACATGTCCGGCACTGAGATTTTTTATTTCCCGGATTACTTTTGGAGACTGAGCTCCCAGGGATCCTTCCTCCGGATTTTTAACATCCAGTATTTCCGCTCCACCGGCAATAGCGTCACGCGCTTCCGCCGCCGATATTACGCTGATCATCAATTTCATACATATTCTTCCGTTCCAGGTGTTTTCAGAGACACATTCCCATTTTAAAATAATGGCTGTAATTATCGGTTTAAGTTTGCATCAATCGTCATACAATAGCATTTGAAATATTTAATCCCGGTTATGTCCATAGCCACCGGCCGTGAGATACGAGGGGGGCTGCGCTGATCCGGGGAGAAGGTGGGAATGGCTTTTTCGTTTCGGGTTTCCCGTTCCCGCTAAAAAAAGGAACGGGAAACCGGATACGAGAGATTTATGTGGTCAATCACGTACCGCTTTACAGAGCAATCAAAAGCCACGCTTGAAAGGCGTGGCCGGTTATTGGATAAGGAATAGGGGAGATCAGGCTATGGAGTATACCTATGATCAGTTGAAAGGAATGACGGTTGCGCAGATGCGGGAAATTGCTTCCGGATTAGAGGATGAAGCGATCAAGGGCTATACGCAGCTGAACAAGGAACATCTTCTGGAGGCGCTGTGCAAGGCTCTTAATATTGATACCCACACGCGGCACAAAAGCAAGGTGGCCGGAAAAGATAAGGCCAAAATCAAGGTACAGATGAAAGCCCTTAAGTTTAAAAGAGACGAAGCGCTGGAAGCCCATGATCACGCCCAGCTGAAAAAGGTCCGCCGAGAGTTGCATCAACTGAAGAGAACACTGCGTAAAGCGGCTGCCGGTGCCGGGAAAAAATGAGTTCACGTGCAGAAAATATATGGCGACTGCCGGATTTTATGAATCGGAATGAACATAATACGTGAACGGAGTATCCCAGGGCGGA
>JARRLM010000018.1:0-9373 GCA_037386985.1 Acidobacteriota bacterium
TTCAGCCGAACTGCCGGAAGAGAACAGGAAAATCGCTGTGAAAAGGACCCCGGCCAGTGCGAAACAAGATAAAGATTTTTTATGCAAACTTCCAGCCTGCGAAAAACCACAAATACGATTCTGGTCCTGTCGGGAGTCGTCAGCGCCGTTACGGGTACGGGCCTTGTCTTTTCAGACATGCCTGTTTCGGTGTATCTTATTTGCCGTTTCCTTCACGCCTTCTTTGGAATGCTGGTGATCCCCGTTTCACTGCTGATTCATATAGTACTTGCCCTGTTTAAATACTGGCGTCTGCTTGTGCCCTCTTTCGCCCCCATCCGGCAGGGCCGTTGGATACAGACAGGATGGCTGGTTTTAGGACTGGCGCTGTCCTGGTGTCTGTTTACGCGCATGATCCCCACTCAAATGGGTCTGAACGAGATTACCGTGAAAAAAGTGGACCGGATGATCCAAAGAGCGGACCAGCTAGAACTGCTTCCGTGGGAAACCGCGGATTTTCTGGGAGTCCGGCTTGCCAACGGAGTGGGTTTTCGGGCGGGAACGACCAGGGCGGATATCCGCGCCTTGTACAACGACCGGTATCTTTATATGAAAATAGGCTGGGAGGACGCCACCTACAACCGCCTCTTTCGACCCTGGATTAAAACCGATACAGGATGGATGCACCTGAATCCGGGCGGCTCGGATGAAAAGATCTATAACGAGGATAAATTAGCGCTCCTGTTCCCTATACGCAAAACCGGCGATTTTCAGAAGTTCGGCTGCTCCACCTTCTGTCACAATAATGATAAAAACAATTTCGGCATGCACTCGCCCCCACCTGAATGTCTGGTGGACGTCTGGCACTGGAAATCCGTTCGCACGGATCCCCTGGGTCATGCAGACGACAAGTACTGGCTCGGAAGCGGGGAGATTACCCCTGACACTGAAGCGAGATATGGAGACCCCGGAGAGTCCGGCTATGCCAATAACATGGTGGAAGGCGTCTCCAACCCGATCATGCTTCCTTCCGGTTCCGACTCGGTCCTGATGGGTGCTCTGGTTCTGTCCAGGTCTGAAATATACACAAAATCGGCTTCAGAGAAAATGGCTGTCGGAAGTGCTGTTCCGGGTGTCATCGTTTCGGAAATGCAGGGGGATCGAGCCGACATTCTGTGTCGTTCCATATATCAGGAAGGTATGTGGACGGTATATCTCGCAAGAAAACTTGATACCGGAAGCCCGTACGATGTACTTTTCCAACCAGGAGGAGAATATGATTTCGCACTGGCTGCCTTTGATCACAGCTCATTCCGGCATGCCTATAATCACAAGTCCTGCAGGCTCGTCTTTGAAGAATAACCGGGAGACCTGAATATGCATAAAAAATCTTTATCTTGTTTCGCACTGGCCGGGGTCCTTTTCACAGCGATTTTCCTGTTCTCTTCCGGCAGTTCGGCTGAAGAGGAAAAAAAGCGGGGACCGCACATAGAGGGGGGCGAAAGCGGAATTGAATTTATGAACAAATTCGATCTGGACAAGGACGGGAAGATATCCCACGACGAATGGGAAGCCGTAAAGGGAACCACCGTTTACAGGGAGAAACGCTGGCCCGAATATAACCCGGATATGGATGATTTCATCACCCTGGATGAAGTTCCGGACAAGGACAGCCCCTCGGAACCCGCCCCTCCGGAAAGGAAGGGACCCAACGCCGCCCAGGTTGCCTTTGTTGTGAAATTCGACGAAAACCAGGACGGGAAACTGTCCAATGAGGAGTTCAAGGGCGAGCATTTTACCGTCTACGACAGAAACGGAGACGGATTTATACAAGCCATAGAGGCGCCTGAAGGCAAAACCGCCTATTAAGGTGCACCATACATTCAGGTATCGCAGGTATTTGAAGTATTGGATCAGGTCACCTGCGCCATGGACTTAAACTCTGCCCCAGATACATATAATTCTTATTATGGCAAACCACCGCCACTGGCGGTGCGACTCGCATAGGCTCTGCTGTTACCGTATTAGACTGGCGTGATATGAGATGAAAAGCCCTGAAAGGGTGGAGAGCAACAAGCCGTGGGCGTGCATGGGCCGAATCTTCGATTCGGCCAGGGCGAAGCCTGAAGAGACTGTCTCAAAACTAATGAAATGGTCATGTTTAAATGATTATCTGATTATCGGCGAAGCCTTTGGAGTGCGCAAGCTTGCTTGCGCCTTTTGAGTGTAGCAATTCGAGAGAATTGGAAATGACCCCGATTCTAAGGCGGCAGCAAGCTGCCGCACAAAACGCCCGATGGGCGCGAAGATTTCGTAGGGGCCGAGTTTGCTTCTTGGGGATAGGGTCATATTTTCGAAACAGATTCCTTTTATTCAAATTGTGGTCTGATCAGGCTTTCATCGCTCCATATTGAGTAAATGATTTTCCACGAGTCGTCGGACTGTTTTCTAAAAACCAATATCCAGTTTCCTGTAGAATCAAAATGTTTTCCACTGGCATTGATCGTAACGATGGCCGACAATGTGACATGAGCAACAGCCAAGTCCCCGCTAACCTTTATATCCTGAACCGTGTAGACGTCCTGGAGAGTTATTTCGTCGAACATCTGGCGGTCACGATCTCGTACAGCATTCTTGCCGAATGTTGCAGGTTCGTTTGGATAAATATCTACGGCACCATCTGCATAGTGCTGCAAATACTTATCAATATCTGCAGAATTTGCGCCAGCCTCATAGTCAGCGACAATATCCCTGATAGCCTGAATATCCGCCTCAACATCTCCTTTAGGTTCAACTTCATTCCTGAAGATGAGCAGCTCATATTATTGCGAAGGCGTAAAACGTCCGTCTTTATTACCTGTTTCTTAAAGCCTCAAAAATCATAGAGGCGCCCCATGCTATGAACACCGCTGGAAGAAGCCAAACCGTGCTGAATGGGAACCAACCCATGCGTTCGGCAAAGAGTCCGATTCCGACGATAATAAAGAAGACGCCGCAGCCTATGCCCTTGCGCTCCTTTTTTCCGGAAATGTTGTGGGATTGAGTTCCAGAACCCTTTTCTATATCGCTCATTTCATGATTCCCTTTTCCGATAGGATGGCTACATCCCGATTCCTGCTTTACGGGCCTTTGTGAAACGTTTGCCCATTATATGAGGATGAGGCTCAGGGAGGAAGGGAAATCCCAGTTATGCTTTAAAAGTTCTGCAATAAACCTGAACACCCATTGTTTTATTTCCCTTGCCCTTGGAAAACATAAAATTTCAATGGGTGTCCACGTTTTCCCTCCACGTTTTCCCATTGAACCTGCAACCTGGAACCTGAAACAGAACCTGGAACCTGTGAACTTGCGAACCTGGAACCCCTAATCCATCATCTCTCCAACCTCAAACCAGATAGTAGTTTAGACCTTGGACGGTCAGACGTTCAGACCTTCGACCCGTTTTTGAAGCGGTCAAGGTGATTATGAAGAGTGTCGTTTTCATGGGCTATTTCGCATTCTTGATCAAGCCTTTTGTCAGTGCATCCATATTATTTCCGGGATCGCCATAATCGATAAAATAATCTGGATCCGTGCCGTTGAGGTATTCTTCAAGATTGGTATAACCGTCTTTATCCCGGTCTGTCCGGGCATCGGACGCGTCCCCGGGATTGAATCCGTGGGACATCTCCCATGGATCGGGCATCCCGTCGTGATCGCTGTCCGCGGGCGGGGGCGCGGACCTCAAGTCGGGCCAGCCGCCGACGTCCTTCTGGGAATTGATGATCCTGCCTTTGCCCTCGATGACGTTGTTGACGATGCGTGCGTCGACGGAATCACGCACGGGCCTGCAGGCCCCGACAGCCGCAAGCACCGCTTTGTAGGCATCCCGCGCGGAAGCGGTGGCGACCGGCGGAGCGTCGAAAGGCTTCGAGGCGATCCGCGCCTGCACCTTGCCGTCGATCTCCAGGGCGTCTACGAATTTCCCGTTGTCGGCTGTCAGTGCGTCGTTTCCTTCCATGATGTTGTCCCGGAGGTAGAACTGTATGTCGGACTCCGCACCGATATGAATGGGAGATTCGGTCCTGGAACTGGGTCCGGAGCGGATGTAATTGCCTATGTAATTGACTGTGAAAATGCCCTGGGTTAACCCGGAACAGGTATCACCGTAATCGTACATGACGTTATTGCGCACATCGAACGTCGGATGGGTTCCTCGTCCATAGTTATCGCCGAGCCGCGGATTGCGAGAGTTGTTGTGCGCCCAGAGGTTGTGATGCCAACTGACCGGCCCGTCGGCCCGGGCAAGGCTTCCGTATCCGTGGGCCCCTTTGGAATGAATGCTGCTGTTCAACGCCTCCGCGATCAGGCACCACTGCACAGTGATGTTGGAATCCATTCCGGAGGTCGAAAGGCCTTCATCAACCGACCATGTCGCGGAGCAATGGTCCAGAATGACGTTGCTGCAACCATTGAGAAGGGAGATGGAATCATCCGTCTGCCTACTCTCGTCTCCCAACCGGCTGCGGATGAACCGCACGATCACATCGTGCGTCGAGATCTGAAACGGGTAGTTCCGCAGGCAGATCCCGTCGCCCGGCGCTGTTTGCCCGGCGATGGTTATGAAGGGTTGGATTACGCGGAGCGGGCTTTTCAGATCGATCGTGCCGGAAACGCTGAAGATCACGGTGCGATGGCCCCGGCTTACGGCATCGCGGAGGGAGCCCGGTCCGGAATCTTCCAGGTTGGTGACATCATAGACCAGCCCGGCACGGCCGCCGGGCGTGAAGGAACCCCAGCCTTCGGCGCCGGGAAAGGAAGGCAGGGCGGATGGTGTCGGGACCTCGGCTGGAGCAGGATCGGAGAGGGATGTCGCAGGAATTGAGGATTCATCTGCAAGTGGAGCTTCAGATGCAGGGAAGAGAGTCGCGGTAAGGACCGGGATAAATACGAAAAGAAAACCTGGACACCCATTGTTTTATTCCCCTTGGAAAACATAGAATTTCAATGGGTGTCCACGTTTTCTCTCCCTAATACTAGTCAGGACTCAACTGAATATGTTGATTGGAGTAAGGCTTCATGCCGCCCACGGTTTGATCTTGAGAATTTTTGTCCCTAAAGCCCGTTCTGCAATCTCGGTATCATGGGCGGCCTGAGCGCGTAACCAGTACCCGTTGGAGAGACCGAAAAAACGGCACAGGCGCAAATCTGTATCAGCAGTAATAGCACGTTTGCCCTTTACAATCTGGCCAATGCGCTGCGCCGGCACACCTATTTCCTTAGCCAGACGATACTGGCTGATTCCTAACGGTTTCAGGAATTCCTCTAATAAAATCTCGCCGGGAGTTACCGGTTTGAGTTTGCGCATGTTAATTTTCCTCAATGATAATCCACGATTTCGACGTCCTCAGCACCGGAATCGGTCCATCGGAAACAGATCCGGAACTGGTCGTTGATCCGGATGCTGTGTTGTCCTTCCCTGTCGCCTTTAAGAGCTTCCAGGCGATTCCCGGGCGGGATGCGAAGGTCCTCCAACCGCCCGGCTATTTCCAGTTGCCGAAGCTTACGCCGGGCCACAGCGGCAAGATTGGAAAAACTCTTCACCGGAGTTCCCTTTGACAGGGCCTCCGTATCGGAACACCGGAAGGTCTTGATCACGACATAATAGTAACGCAATGCGATAATAACGTCAAGCGTTACTAATCTTGATTCATTATTTGTTCGATTCACACAGAGGTTAATTACCTAGCCGAAAGGCAGAAATCTTAAAAGACGGCCTCAACGATCAGTCTGCCCATAGCCTGAGCCGTAGGATGCGGTCAAGTTCAAAAGCAACCTAGAAAACCTGGACACCCATTGTTCTATTCCCCTTGGAAAACATAAAATTTCAATGGGTGTCCACGTTTTCCTTGAGTTTCGAGAAAGCATTTAGCAACTTGACGCATAAATATATAATATTTACAATGTAAATATGAACGATTTACAGTTTGATTGGGATGAAATAAAAAATACAGCAAACATTAAAAAGCACGGAGTTTCTTTTGAGGAAGCACAAACTGTTTTCTTGGACGAAAACGCCATTCGTTACTTCGACCCCGATCATTCTCAGGATGAAGACCGTTTCATAATGCTGGGTATGAGTTTTAAATTAAGGGTACTGGTTGTATGTCACTGTTATAGATCGAGTGATTCGATCATTCGAATTATTTCAGCTCGGAGGGCGAATAAAAAAGAATCACAAGACTATTGGAATTACTAAAGAGGTCTCGATGAGAAACCATTACGATTTTAAAACAATGAAGGGCGAAAAGAATCCATATATTAAAAATCTGAAGCAGCCGATTACTATCCGTCTGGATAAATCAACAATAGCATACTTCAAATCCCTTGCCGCTGAGTTGGGCATGCCGTATCAAAATCTTATTAATCTTTATCTTCGAGATTGTGCGCTGAATCGTAAAAAGCTAAGTTTGAAGTGGGCTTAATAAACTGTTGACGCCCCATGTTTTACCTTTGAAGTTGCGAGGCAAAGCCTGGACACCCATTGTTTTATTCCCCTTGGAAAACATAAAATTTTAATGTGTGTCCACGTTTTCCCGCAGTCTAACCTATGAAGCTGCCTTGACAATCAGTTCCAAATTAATCGCCTTCGGATCTACCAATTCTCCTTTTACGTAGCGGTGCAAAACGCTGCTGATCAGTGTTTGATATGGAATTCCAAGCCTCTCCGCTTCAGACCGCAGATCAGAAAGCACTGCTCCATCCAACCGGATGCTGATTGGTATCTTGGCAGCATCTGGGTCGATTTTTAATTTTCCCGGACGTTTTCTGAGTTTGCCGAGGTTATATTCCTTTTTCATAATCACTTATCTCTTGCTTGGTTGCTTTTCTAGCAGAAATAATACGGATAGTAGATCCCTCCGCCCTCTCGCAAAATACAACGAGAAGAAGTCGACTTCTCGTCGAATGCCCGATTCGAATGAAACGATTTTCATTGGAACTGTGCCCCGGGTCAAAAAATTCGACGGATTCCGAATCAACCCAAATGGTTTGGGCTTCTTCGAACCAAACTCCATGTTTCTTGAAATTGGACCGGTTCTTGTTCTCATCCCACTCAAATCTCATATTTTGAATGAATTCTATTGTATATACTGCGGTCAAGTTCAAAAGCAACCTAAAAAACCTGGACACCTATTGTTTTATTCCCCTTGGAAAACATAAAATTTCAATGGGTGTCCACGTTTTTCTCCTGAAAATTCGGGGTCGATGGCAAAGTATTTGCCTCAACTTCTTTGCAAGCTTTTGACTGACTATAAATTGACAGAAGAATCAGTATATCTTGATGGTGTCAAAATCAAACTAACTTGGGAGGGAATTACGATAAGAAATATCGAATCTGAAACACAGAAAAGAAGCGATGAGACATGGACGTGGGAAGAACTTGGTTACAAACGCAAATAAAATGAAATCCAATATCACCCAAAATTTGATCGCCCCTGCCGGATGAACTGTGGTATTCGCATTCGCAGAGGAAAAAATACCAGAGAATTCCGCATAAGCAAATTAGGATGTATTATTAAGATGCAATATGATAGTAATTTGGGACCGTATAATAAATGTTTAAAATAATAATATTAGTAATTTTTTTGCTAACAATGCGCCAGCTTTCAGCTCAAGAAACTGAAACAGAAATCAATCCTCAAGCTGTTTCGGAAGGATGTCAGCTAATAGATGCAAATCCCGAAGGATTCAAGCCATTTCAATTTGTACCTAAAAAAGTAGACTTCTCTAAACTAAATTACTCTCCCAAAGTAGAGTGGATTGTTAATGAGGAGGGTAAAGTTGAAGAAGTAAATATATTGAAAGGTACGGGCTCCATAAATGTTGATAAAGGATTGATTAAGAGCATTAAGGCATGGAAATACAAACCACAGCCAGGGTGTAAATTTGAAGTCTCCATGGATGTAGTCATTGATATGGAGACACCTGACAGCGAATGAGTCATGCACAGCCGCACCCTCAAGGTGACCACGTTTTGTTCCGTCCACTCTTGCCGATTTATTGAAATCCATACTATTTTACGAATGATTTGAGGCTTAAAATAGAGATTTGGAATGCACTTATAATGTAATGCAGCATCAATTGAGAGGAGTCAAAACTATGCGTTGGATGCAGTTCTGCTCGCTCGTCCTGTTGTGTGTTCTTAGCGTGACTGCCCTGGCCGATGATTGGCCGCAGTGGATGGGACCGCAACGAGACAGCGTCTGGCGCGAAGATGGGATTGTGCAGCGAATTCCTGAGAACGGACTTCCCGTTCTTTGGCGAACGAAAATTGGTCTTGGATACTCGGGTCCCGCTGTGGCGGATGGACGCGTCTACCTGATGGACTATCTGTTGGAGTCGGGCGAGGTTAGAAACAACGCTGGTGCTCGCGATAGGACGACGGGCAAGGAACGCGTACTCTGTCTCCAGGCGGGGACTGGAAAGATCATCTGGAAGCACGAGTATGACCGCCCGTACAATCTGTCGTTTGCCGGTGGTCCCAGGTGTACGCCTACCGTTGCGAACGGGAAGGTATACGCCCTGGGAGCGGAAGGAAATCTATGGTGCCTTGATGCTGAGTCCGGCAAGGTGATTTGGAGCGTTGACTACGTGAAGGATTATGGGGCCGAGACTCCGATGTGGGGTTTTGCCGCTCATCCCCTGGTAGACGGTGATCTGATTTACTGTGTCGTAGGCGGTGAAGGTTCGGTTGCAGTTGCCTTCAACAAGAATACGGGGAAGGAGGTCTGGCGAGCGCTTTCGGCGCGTGAGCCGGGCTACTGTCCACCGTCGATTATCGAGCACGCCGGCGCCCGGCAGCTGTTGATTTGGCACTCGGAGTCGCTTAACAGCCTCGATCCAAAGACCGGCAAGGTCTACTGGACGGTGCCGCTGAAACCGTTCGTCGGGATGGCGATTGCCGCGCCTCGGAAGTGGGAATCCTATCTCCTGGCATCGGGTTACGGAGTCGCTGCCTTGTTGAAGCTGGACGATGACAAACCGGGTGCAGAGATCCAATGGCGTGGCGAGCCCAAAAACGCAATTTTTTCGTCCAATGTTACTCCATTCATCGAGGATGGCACGATTTACGGTTGCGACATTGAAACGGGAGCATTGATGGCCGTCGATCTGATGGATCGAACGCGACTGTGGCAGACCACGGAAGCGACCTTCGGCGGGCCAAGACGAGCTCGCTATGGAACGACATTCTTTGTGAAGAATGGTGATCGATTCGTCCTGTTTAATGAGAAAGGGGACCTGATTCTGGCTAACTTGACTCGACAGGGCTATGAGGAGCTGGGACGTCAGCACGTGTTGGAACCGACCAACACGGTATTTGGTCGATCCGTGGTCTGGAGCCATCCGGCATTTG
>JARRLM010000019.1:0-9187 GCA_037386985.1 Acidobacteriota bacterium
GGGAAATTCGCCCGAAGGTACTGTTGAAGCCCCTTTCATTTTTGGGGTACTGCTTGATACGCAATAGGATAGCTGCCCAGCTTTTTCACGTAATCTTCTATTCCTGAAAAAAGAGCATCTGCAAGATGATTGCGATTTTGTTCTTCGTTGAGAAGTTTTTCATCTTTCGGATTGCTGATGAATGCTACTTCCGTCAGAATCGACGGCATGTTGGCACCGATCAGCACAACAAACGGCGCTCGTCGTACGCCTCGATTCTTTGTGGATGAGGACAGTGTTCGGGCTTCAAGGTAAAGCTTTTCTTGGATGACGGACGCCAGTTCTTTGGATTCGGCAGATTTATCAGCCTTAGCTATCTGTTCTACCAGACTTTCAAGATTGCTGATACTGTTGCCTGCACCGGCGTTTTCTCGAGCAGCTACTTCTCGTTCCGAGTCGGTTTTTGCGAAATCAAGATAATAGGTTTCCACTCCGCTGATTGAACGCTGACGGCTTGAATTGGCATGGATTGAAATAAATAAATCAGCGCGATTCCGGTTCGCTATATCCGTGCGTTCTTCAAGAGACACAAAAGTATCTTTATCTCGTGTCAGGATCACTTCTGCGCCCAGCTTCTGCTCTAACATTTTTTTCAGCCTGAAGGCTAGGGAAAGGGTCAGGTCCTTTTCAAGCAATCCCCCTTTACCTACAGTACCAAGATCGTGTCCGCCATGTCCCGGATCTACAACAATCCTCCCAATCTTCAGTCCCAGTATGCGCGTTAATGTGCGTTCCCCATAGCTTGTCGGCTCCGCCGCTGTCGGTGAATCAGGGAGATCTTTTTGAATCAAGTCTCCCAGGGGGACGATTTTATTATTGAAATTCTGTTCGTTCGATTTTTCAGGGTGTTTTTTTGCCGAGGACCGGACTTTTGCCGCCATCTGGTTTTCAGCACTGGGTTTGGAAGAGATCTTCAATTCAGCCATAAGTGATTTATCGGGTGCCGTCGTTTCAACCGGTCTGGATTTTGATATTTTTTCCTGTCTATTTGGCTGGTGATGAACATCTATGACAATACGGGATGGATCTTGGAGTTTGAAAACCGAGCAGGCTCTTAATTCAAAGAAATCTACAACAACCCTTACTGTATCCGGTTTGTACTGGGCAACTCTGACTTTCTCAATAAATTTATCTTCTATGGAATAGGTTTTATTGTGTAAATCTTTGTTTAAGGTCGCGTTTGAGATATCGAAGTAAATACGATTGGGGTTATCAAGAAAATTCTTTTTAAACTGTGCATCGGAATCCATGTCTATGACCAGACGTGTGTAGTCGGACGACGACCAGTGACGAATATTAAGAATTGTCGATTTATTTGCTGTATCTGATTCTTTCGTCTGCTGATTGACTGACGCTGAAGGCTTATCCGTTTTATCCCATGGATCTGCCCGTACAATGGATAGCGCGAAAAGGGCAAATATGATGAGACAGGAGATTACGCCTAAAATCGATGCATGATATCTACCGGATTTCATGTCTTGAAGCATATAGGTATTGAAAATTAATGTCAAGTCAATATTGTCAGAACTTATTGATAATTAAGGTATTTGCAGGTTCTTCTCCAGGGTTGTTTTATTGTTTATATGTTGTATGATGAAAAACATCGAATATAGTTTTCATCCGTCTTCCCAAATTTAAAATGAAATGGATTCGTCAATATTTAATTCCGCAACACATTCTTCATGATTCCACTTTCCGATGGGGTCAATTGTTAGGTGGAATATTTGTTACATGCAAGACTCCGGCAGCGTCAAAATATCGGAACGTAAGCGAATTAGAACTATCCATGGGATCCAGTGCATTCGCCAGTTTTTCCCTGTATCGGCTTATGACAGATTGGACATAATTGATCGTTTCTTTATAACTAGGGATGCGGCCAAGTCGAAGGACCAGGTTCTCTCCCGCATTATAGGCTGCAAGACTTAAATCAAGATTGTTGTCGAACGTATCCATAAGTGAGCGAAAATGTCTTATGCCTGCATGGATATTCTGCTCCGGATCAAAGCGGTCTTTTACACCCAACCGGTTCGCTGTTTCGGGCATTAACTGCATGAGACCGCATGCTCCTTTTGAAGAAACGGCGTTAGGATTAAATCCAGATTCTGTCGCAATGATAGAGTGAATCAAAGATGGATCTAATTGATAATAATCGGCGTATTTATTGATGATAGAATCGAATGCATTGGAGTTGGAATTTTCAGGAGTGTCTTTTTCAAGAGCAATTGAATCTGAGGATTCTTCGATTTGTATGGGAGGTATGTTGGTAAAAACCTGGACTCCGTTTTCGTCAATGTAGGAGTAAAAGCCCTGTCCCGGTAAATACTGTACGGAGATTGAAACAACAACAGCTATAAAAAGAAAAGAAAAAAAGTGTCTGAGATTCATAAGTTCTCTTTAGCTAAACAGAACCTTTGACGGGCCTCCGAACCGCGAGAAGGACCTCGGACGATCCGGCTCTAAGTGTTATATCTCGAATATTTCCGGTATGCATAGACATTTTTACCGTTTTTAGTGACTGATGCCCAGCAATTCTTCAACCACAAAATAACCGTACTCGATTGCATCGGCTAATTTTGAAGAATCTTTACCCCCGGCTTCGGCTAATTCAGGTTTTCCTCCCCCGCCGCCGTTTACCAGCGGAGCAATTTTTTTAATAATCTGTCCGGCTGGTACTTTTTCGCTGATATCAGCCGTAACCATAACAGCCAGCGCTGCTTTGCCTTTCTGATCGGTTCCCAGGATAACGACTCCGGAGCCTAGCTTTTGCTTTAGTTCATCGGCAAGGTTCCTGAGTCCCGTTCTGTCTATGGTTGGGACCTGAGCGGCGAGGACTTTGATTCCCTGCAGTTCTCTGGCTTGCGAAAGCATATGTGAAATATTGGCCCGTGCGGTGCGGACCTTCAAATCCTGGTTTTGTCGCTGCAGTTCTCGAACATTGTTCTGTATTTTGTCGATGAATGCGGGGATTTCACTCCTTGCTATTTTATGATCGACCTGAATATTTTCAAGAATCTGGTCGTCTGATCGGAATCGTTCGAATGCCGCAGGCCCGGTCAGAGCTTCAATGCGCCGGATGCCGGCAGCGACGCCTCCTTCGCTGATGATTTTGAAAAGACCGATATCACCGGTGGCGGATACGTGTGTACCACCGCACAACTCTTTGCTGAATCCAGGCACCTCTACAACCCGGACGGTCTCTTGGTATTTCTCGCCAAAAAGAGCAACAGCCCCGGACTTCATAGCCTTGCTCAGATCCATAATTGTTGTTTTGACTCCCGTATTCCTCCAGATCCGTTCATTGACAATATCTTCAATTTTCTGGATTTCGGCTTTTGTCAGAGACGCATAATGTACGAAGTCAAAACTCAGACGCTCCGGTGAAACACGGGATCCGGCCTGTTTGACGTGATCTCCAAGCACCTGGCGTAATGCCGCTTGAAGCAGGTGCGTTGCGCTGTGGTTTTTCATGGTACGGCGACGCCTGTCAAGGTCCACGAACGCGTCTATCTCATCGCCGACCTGGAATTTCCCATTTTCCAGTTCCACCTGATGTGTAATGGCCGTTCCTCGATAGAAGGTATCTGTAACGCTGGCTCTGCTTCCGTTTTTAACCAGATACCCGGTATCACCGATTTGCCCGCCCGCTTCTGCATAAAATGGAGTTTCTTCAAGTACGAGTTCGCCCTTCTGTCCGGATTCAATACTGTCGGAGAAAGATTCACCCACAACAATGGCACGGATCGTAGCTTTCACGGGGCCGGAAACTTCATATCCGACAAAACTCGTTTTGCCCTCGAATACGGATACGGCTACCTCGTCCTTCGCCTTGACCGATTTGTGAACCTTTCGGGAGCGTTTCTTTTGTTCTTCCATAGCTTTTGCGAAGCCGGCGCCGTCTACAACGAGATCATTTTCCATCGCGAGGTCTTCGATAATCTCGATCGGAAGGCCGCGTGTATCGTACAGGAAGAAAGCTTCTTTCCCGGGGAATATCCTGGAGGCCGTTTCTTTAATCTTCTTTACTCGATCGTTGAAGTACTTTAGGCCCTCTCCCAGAGTGCCCATAAAAGATTCTTCTTCCTGTTTGATGACCCGCGCAATGGTGTCTCGGGATTGAACGAGTTCGGGATATGAAGTCTTCATTCCTTCCACAACATCACCCGAAATGCGATACAGGAAAGGATCTTCGATCCCTAGCCGTTTTCCATGGACAACGGCCCGCCGCATTATTTTACGCAGGACGTATCCGCGCTTGTCATTTCCGGGATACTGGCCGTCTCCGATCAAAAAGGTTGCGGCCCGGACATGATCCGCAATAATCTTCATGGAGACGTCGTCATTCGGATCGCTTCCGTATTCGATATTGGAGATTTCCGACACCGAATCGAGTAGCGGAATGAAAAGATCGGTGTCATATGTTGTGGCCTTGTTTTGAATGATTGTCGTAATGCGTTCGAATCCCATGCCCGTGTCGATAGAGGGCGCCGGTAGCGGATTCATCTTGCCTTGTGCGTCCCGGTTATACTGCATGAAGACCAGGTTCCAGACTTCCACCCAGCGGCCGCAGGAACAGGTCAGGTCACATTCTCCATGTTGAGGGATCGGGCTTTGTCCCAGGTCATAATGAAGTTCCGAACAGGGACCGCATGGACCGGTATCTCCCATTGCCCAAAAATTGTCCTTTTCGCCAAGTCGTAATATTTTTTCTTCCGGTATTTTTTCCTGTGTATGCCAGATATTCCAGGCGTCATCGTCCTTTTTATAGACTGTTATCCAGAGACGCCGGGGATCGAGATCGAATTCCCTGGAAAGCAATTCCCATGCAAAATGGATAGCATCCTTTTTAAAATAATCCCCGAATGAAAAGTTGCCCAACATTTCAAAAAACGTATGATGCCGGCTGGAGTGTCCGACATCCTTGAAATCGTTGTGTTTTCCGCTTACGCGCATGCATTTCTGGCTGGTAACAGCCCTGCTGTATGGAACCGTCTGATTCCCAAGAAAAATATCTTTGAACTGGTTCATTCCCGCATTAGTGAACAGCAGAGTAGGATCATTGAAGGGAATCAGCGAGGAGCTGGGTAAGACGGTGTGAGTGTTCCGCTCGAAATATTTTAAAAAAGTATGGCGTATCTTATGGCTACGGGTCAATTCAGTCTCCGGTTTCATTATGCCCCTTCACAGCCTTTGGCAGTATATGTTTCAAGGCACCATATATGTGGTCGCTGGGGTAGCCTCGTCGACGCAGATGCGTGATGAGATTCCGGATGCTTTTAGAGTCTTCCGGCAATCCCTTTTTCCCGCAATATTTGTTTAAATAAACCGCAAGACCGTAGTCGTTGCCAACCTCGGCGCGAATTCGATCGAGAGCTATTGATATGGCTGAAGCCGGTACCTGTCGGCGGATAAGGGCATCCTTAATTTTTTCAGGCCCCCAGCCCTCCCGACCAACACGGGAAAGGGAGAAATTATACGCGTAATCGTCGTCATTGAGAAGCATCAGTTGCTCGAGACGTTTTATGACAGCCTCTACCATCTTCTCATCTGCAATTTTGAGTAGCTTTGTGCGAAGTTCACCCCGACTGTATGCGCGGCGAGAAAGAAGCGAAAAGCCTTTCTTCAAAAGTCTGTTTTGAGTCGAATCATCCATTGGAATCCACCCTGAAATAAGGAGGCTCCTTCAGTTCACCAGCAGAAATGGCGGCTCCTTAAAAGTACGTTTTTCTCATACAAAGGGATAATAATATCGAACAACAAAATATTGAATTGGTTTTAACCCGGACGCTTCTATGCACATGTGCGGAGGGTCTGTCGGTATAGGTTTAGTTTTTGCCCATGCCCATACCCGTGCTACAGAGGGATGTTATGAATAATTCGTCCGGAAGCGGGATGCTAAAGTTATGTGTTTATTTCCCGTTCCATCGCTTCGATAGCGGCATCTTTTGTGGTGTAAATACCCTGAATCCTTAGCTTGAATTCTTCCGGATTTGTTGAATAATTGAGTGCATCTTCCAGCGTTATACGGTCTGCTTTATAGTGATCGTAAATAGACTGATCAAAAGTCTGCATGCCGTACTGGGATGTGCCGGCTGCCAGAGCCTCACGGAGCAGCTTTGTTTTTTCAGGATCCAGAATGCAATTGCGTATATATTCTGTAACCCGCATTACTTCAACCGCAGGAACGCGGCCGTCGGTGTCTGATCTGCGGATGAGTCGTATAGAAATCACAGCTCGAAGCACCATGGCAAGCTGAAGACGTATTTGCCGTTGCTGCTCATTCGGAAAAACTGTTGTAATCCGGTTTATGGTTTCAGCTGCATCCACTGTGTGCAGAGTGCTGAAGACGAGATGTCCCGTCTCTGCAGCCAAAAGCGCGGTTTCTATAGTTTCCAAATCTCTCATTTCGCCTACCAGGATGACGTCGGGGTCCTGACGTAAAGAGCTGTGCAGAGATGTGGAAAAATCGGAAGCATCAACGCTGATTTCGCGCTGGCTGATAATGCTCATTCGATCCGTGTACAGAAATTCAATAGGGTCTTCAATGGTAATTATGTGGCGCATCATATGCTGATTGATATAATTCAGCATGGAGGCGATGGTTGTAGATTTTCCAGATCCTGTTGTGCCTGTAACAAGAACCAATCCCCTGGGTTCACATGAGATTTTTTCTATTATTTTAGGAAGATGCAAGTCGTTGAAATCCAATATGTTAGACGGTATCGCGCGAATGGCCATGGAGACATTGCCACGCTGCTGGAAAATGTTTATTCGAAATCGCCCCAGTCCCTGAACCCCGTATCCGACGTCCACTTCGCTGTTATCCCGAAAGCGTTCTTTCTGCTTGTTGTTCATTATGGAAAATGCCATCATCAGGCAGTCTTCTTTTTCCAGTTTCGCCTGATCTCCAAGCGGAACAAGTTCGCCGTTCACGCGCAGATGAGGGAAGCATCCAACCTTGATGTGCATATCGGATGCCGCTTTCTTTGTCATAATACGAAGCAGTGTATCGAGGTTCATAGGGTCTCTCTCATCGGTCAAGTTAAGTGGAGCGAATCCTCTGTTCAGAGATTTTTACTTTTGTTGTCCTACTCTCAATTCTGGAATCCGTTGGAAACAGCTATAGTGAAACCGGATTCCATAGTAAGTATCGGCTTTTGAAGGCCTGAACAATAGTTTTGAGGTTCTGGAAAAAACTTATTGCAAAGATAGGGGCCGTCCGGATTCGTTCACTGCTGTGCAGGAAGAGTGGGAAGTGCGGATTCAAACCTTTGAACTTGACTGCTAAATCCCATTTCCGTAAGATTCCTACCCTATGGAAGAGCAGCCGGAAAAGAATATCCCTTTGGAATCTCACCTGGAAAGTGTTGAAAAAAGCACACATAAGGTAATTGCTGTCTGTGTCGCAGGCGCCCTGGTGCCGGGCTTGGGCCATGCCATTCTCTTAAAATGGGATCGTGCAATCGTTTTTTTAGGCAGTATCGCCTGCCTGTTTTCACTCGGGCTTTATCTGCAGGGAGAATTGTTCGGACCGGATTTTAAAACAATTTATTCCATCCTGAAATTCATTGCAGACGCCGGTTCCGGATTACTTTACTGGATCTCCTGGTTCTCCGGTCTGGGTGCCGGAGTTTCTACTGCCTATACATACGACTATGCAAATGTATTTATCTACGTTGCCGGTCTTCTGAATATGCTGGTCGTTATTGATGTCTTTGATATAGCCATGGGCAGAAAACAATGAAGAATCATTTTATATTAATGCTGGTTTTCAGTGTCTGTACATCACTCGTTCTTTCCTTTATCTCAAAAAGTAGCAATAAACAGCGCATGAAGTATTTTCTCTTTTTATTTTGCGCGTTTATCGTCTTGTCCATTGTTGCCAGCTGGCTGATGTTTCCCTTTCCATTTTAAATTTAAACTCCAACGCATAGGGGGTTCGGGTGTGCTTTAAGGGGCGTACGGCAATTATTTCCGGCGGCACTCGTGGAATAGGTAGGGCCGTAAGTCTGAGCCTTGCAAGAAGAGGCTGTAATATCGCTTTTAATTATAGCCAAAGTGAGGTTTTAGCAGATACTCTAATTGCAGAAATATCTTCTATGGGATGTAAAGGTCTCTCTTTCCAGTTGAACATTTCGGATTATTCCGCCGTCATGGACATGGTTAAGAATATAAAAGAGAAGTTCGGTACCGTGGACTACCTTGTAAACAATGCCGGCATTGTCCGGGATGCACTGCTTTTGCGTATGAAAGAGAAGGATTGGGATGAAGTGATCGATACCAACCTCAAAGGGGCATTTAATCTTTCAAAGGCTGTTTCGCCATTGATGCTCAAAGCAAGGTTCGGATCCATATTGAATATAACATCGGTAAGCGGGCTTCATGGAATGCCCGGGCAGGTGAACTATTCAGCTTCCAAAGCCGGGATAATAGGTCTTACAAAAGCTCTGGCTAAAGAGCTCGCAGGTCGCAATGTTACGGTAAATGCTTTAGCGCTTGGATTTATTGAAACTGCAATGACCAGCGGGCTGTCCGAGGAGTATAGGTCTACGCTTCTGAACAGTATTCCTCTCGGTAGATTCGGGAAGCCGGAAGAAGTCGCTGCAATTGCAGCGTTCCTGCTCTCAGGCGAAGCCGGTTATATAACGGGACAGGTCATCCAGGTGGATGGGGGTGTAGCAATCTAGCTACTCGAACCGTCCTGTAAAGTTTTCTGCAACTGCTGTTACGATCTGCCGCACTTTTTCTGACTTTAGTATTTTTGCTGACCGTTGCATTTTATTCTGACCGCCTCTTTCATCATAAAATAAAGACTTTTCTGACTACTGAATTTTGGCGATTTCCTCTCTGTGATCATTTAATAAACTGGAAAATAAAAAACCGAGAAAAGGAATGTAGGAATTGGCGCAACTGAACCATGGCGATAGCTGGGAGATTCTGGATTTAATGTCAAGAATAATGGGGCGCGGTGGTGAAAGTATGGCGGCCCATACAGCTTCCAGACGGCTTCTGCATCATTTCGGCTCTGCGAAGGGAATCGCGGAAGCTTCACTTGAAGAGATACGCAAGGCTGGCAGAGTTACAGGACTTCAAGCCAAATCCCTCTATTGTGCAATAAAACTGGGACGCCATCTTTGTGCGGCTCCATTTC